>JBOHKZ010000342.1:0-10930 GCA_050729355.1 Phenylobacterium sp.
CTCCAGCCACGCGGGTTTTCGCGATCAGGGCTTCAGGTCTTGGGCTGGCCCACGCCCAGCACGCGGCCGCCACGGCCGGCCTGCAGGATCACGACGCTCTTCAATCCATCGTCGGAGGTCGCCGGAAGCCGGTAGGCGGCGGGCTTGCCGCGCCAGGAGCCCAGGCGCTTGACCTCGCGGACCACGTTCTTGTGGGCGATGGTCTGGCCGCGATTGTCGCCGCTCTTCACCACGACGTCCTGTTCGCGCGGATCGTAGCGAATCAGCCAGACCTCACCGCCGCCCTTTGGCGCGCGGCCGGACCCGACGTCGACGCGACGAGGGCCCACGAAGCGGATGTCCGGCGGATCGCGCGGCGTGCGCTCGGCTTCCCGCAGCAGCTTTTCCACCCGCTCGCTCTTCTGTCCCGCCGCTTCCGCGCGGCCGTCGACCACCACCTGCGGCGTGTAGGGCTCACGCAGCGAGAGGCGGGCCACATAGGCTTTCTGGCGATCGGCGAATTCCGGCTTGGCGAAGGTGTCGGCCCAGCCGAGGTAGTCCCAGTAGTCGACCGGAAAGGTCAGCGCGAGGACGTCCTTGCGCTCCGCCAGCTTGGCGACGTAGGCGTTCGCTTCGCCGCAGGAGGCGCATCCCTGCGCGGTGTAGAGCTCGACCACCACAGGCGGTCTCGCCACGGGCGATTTGGCCGCCGCCGCAAGCGGCAGGGCAAGCAAGATCAGACTGCAAATCGCGGCATTCCGCATTGGGGGCGACTTAAGCGGAGTTCGAGGCGCTGTAAATTACAACAAGGCGTGAGAGCCCGGCCCCCGCCTCTCAGGCCCGCGCGGCCGCCAGGATCGGGCCCCCGTCGCGGGTCTGAACGATGACGGCGCTATCCAGACCTTGGGGGGCGGCCTGATAGCGGAACGTCGCCTGCGAGCCGTTCCAGGTCCCCAGCCGGGTGAGCGAGCGAACCACGTTGCGGATCGGCAGGGTCTTGCCGGTGTTTTCGCCGGCCTTCACCGGCACGCGCACCGTGCGCGGATCGTAGCGCACCAGCCAGACGTCGGCCCCCGCGCGCGGCGCGACGCCGGCGGTGACGGTCGCAGAGCCTGATGTCGCGGTGATCGACGCCGCCGCCGGACCGCGGCTCTTGGCGATCAGCGCCTCGATGCGGGCCTTGGAGTTGCCGACCGAGGCGACGCGGCCGCCGGCCACGACCTCGGGCGTGTAGGGCGCGTCGCCCAGCCGCTTGCTGTAGGCCTTCTGGCGGGCGGTGAACTCCGGACGCGCGAAGGTGTCCTTCCAGCCGAGGTCGTCCCAGTAGGTGACCCCGAAGCTCAGCGCGATGACGTCGTCGCGGTCGGCGACCAGCGCCAGGGCGGCGTCGGCCGGCGGACAGGACGAGCAGCCCTGGCTGGTGAACAGTTCGACCACCACCGGCTGGGCCGGCGGCGGGGCGGCGAGCGCCGGGCCTGCGAGGCTCAGCACGGCGGCGGCGGCGAGGATCAGGGAGGCGGTGCGCATGATCACAAGGATACGCCAGCCGCTGGGGTTTGGTTACGTCGGACGCGGCATCAGGCGATGCGCGAACTGGAATTCGGCAGAACCCAATCCTGTCATCCCGGGCGCCGCGAAGCGGTGAGCCGGGACCCAGGGGCGGATGCAGTGCGCTTGGCCCCTGGGTCCCGGATCGGCTCTTCGGCCGTCCGGGATGACGGAATTGAATGATCGCTTTTAGACGTCCGAGCGCGCGAGGTTGCGCAGGACGTAGTTCAGGATGCCGCCGTTCTTGAAGTACTCGAGCTCGGTCGGCGTATCGATGCGGCAGCGAACCGGGAAGCGGGCAATGCGGCCGTCCGACGGACGGTACATTTCGACGATCAGCTGCTTGCGGGGCGCGAGCTCCGTCAGGCCGCGGATGGTGACGATCTCCTCGCCGGTGAGGCCGAGCTTGTGCCAGCCTTCCTGCAGGAACTGCAGCGGCAGGACGCCCATGCCCACCAGGTTCGAGCGGTGGATGCGCTCGAAGCTCTCGGCCACCACGGCGCGGACGCCCAGGAGCTTGGTGCCCTTGGCCGCCCAGTCGCGCGACGAGCCGGTGCCGTATTCCTTGCCCGCGAACACCACCAGCGGACGGCCTTCGCCCTGGTAGCGCATGGCCGCGTCATAGATCGACATCTGGTCCTGCGAGGGGAAGTGCTTGGTGACCCCGCCCTCGATGTCCGGCGTGATGCGGTTGCGGATCCGGATGTTGGCGAAGGTGCCGCGCATCATGATCTCGTGGTTGCCGCGGCGCGCGCCGTAGGAGTTGTACTCCGACGTCGGGACCTGATGGTCGCGCAGGTAGACGCCCGCCGGAGAGCTCGCCTTGATCGAGCCGGCCGGAGAGATGTGGTCGGTGGTGATCGAGTCGCCGAACACCGCCAGCACGCGCGCCTCCACGATGTCGGTGACCGGCTTGGGGTCCATCGACATGTCCTGGAAGTAGGGCGGGTTCTGGACGTAGGTCGAGCCCATGTCCCAGGCGTAGGTCTGGCCGCCGGAGACCTTGATCCCCTGCCAGGCCTTGTCGCCCTTGAAGACGTCGGCGTAGCGGGTGGAGAACATCTTGTTGGTGACGTGCTTGCGTTGCAGCGCCGCCACTTCGGCCGAGGTCGGCCAGATGTCCTTCAGGTAGACGGGCTTGCCGTCCTTGCCTTCGCCCAGCGGCTCGGTGGTGATGTCGATCGACATCGAACCGGCCAGCGCATAGGCGACCACCAGCGGCGGCGAGGCCAGGTAGTTGGCGCGCACGTCGGGGTTCACGCGGCCTTCGAAGTTGCGGTTGCCCGAGAGCACCGAGACGGCCACGAGGTCGCCCTTTTGCACCGCTTCGGAGATCGGCTCGGCCAGCGGGCCGGAGTTGCCGATGCAGGTGGTGCAGCCGTAGCCGACCAGGTTGAAGCCGAGCGCGTCGAGGTGCTTCGTCAGGCCGGCCGACTTCAGATAGTCGGTGACCACCTGCGAGCCGGGCGCCAGCGAGGTCTTCACCCAGGGCTTCACCCGCAGGCCCTTTTCGACGGCCTTCTTGGCCACCAGGCCGGCCGCGATCAGCACCGACGGGTTGGAGGTGTTGGTGCAGGAGGTGATCGCCGCGATCACCACGTCGCCGTGGCCCACGTCGAAGTTCTCGCCCTCGACCTTGACCCGCAGGTCCATGTCGGCGGCCTTGCCGAAGTCGCCGGCCAGGGCGGCCTTGAACTCGGCGGCGGCGCCGGTCAGCACGACGCGGTCCTGAGGACGCTTCGGGCCGGCCAGCGACGGCAGGACGGTGGAGAGGTCGAGATCCAGGGTGTCGGAGAACACCGGATGCGGGTCGGTCGGCTCGCGCCACAGGCCCTGCGCCTTGGCGTAGGCTTCCACCAGCGCCACGCGGTCGGGCGTGCGGCCGGTCGCGGTCAGATAGTCGATGGTCGCGCGGGTGACCGGGAAGAAGCCGCAGGTGGCGCCGTATTCCGGGGCCATGTTGGCGATCGTCGCCTGGTCTTCCAGGGTGAGGCTCGCGAGGCCCGGGCCGTAGAATTCTACGAACTTGCCGACCACGCCCTTCTTGCGCAGCATCTGGGTGACCGTCAGCACCAGGTCGGTGGCGGTCGTGCCTTCCGGCACGGCGCCGTCCAGGTGGAAGCCGATGACTTCCGGGATCAGCATGGGGATCGGCTGGCCGAGCATGGCGGCTTCCGCCTCGATGCCGCCCACGCCCCAGCCCAGCACGGCCAGGCCGTTGATCATGGTGGTGTGGCTGTCGGTGCCGACCACGGTGTCCGGATAGGCCACGGTCATGGCTTCGTCGTCGTTGGTCCAGACGGTCTGGGCCAGGTATTCCAGGTTCACCTGGTGGCAGATCCCGGTGCCGGGGGGCACGACGCGGAAGTTGTTGAAGGCCGATGAGCCCCAGCGCAGGAAGCGGTAGCGCTCCATGTTGCGCTCATACTCACGCTCGACGTTGTCGCCGAACGCCTTGGAGGTGCCGAAGTAGTCGACCATCACCGAGTGGTCGATGACCAGGTCGACGGGGTTCAGCGGGTTGATCTTCTCGGGATTGGCGCCGAGGTGGGTCATCGCATCGCGCATGGCGGCCAGGTCCACGACCGCGGGCACGCCGGTGAAGTCCTGCATCAGAACGCGCGCCGGGCGGAAGCTGATCTCGTGCTCGACCGAGCCCTTGTTGTCGACCCAGGCGGCCAGCGCCTTCAGGTCGTCGCGGCCCACGCTCATGCCGTCTTCGTTGCGCAGCAGGTTCTCGAGAAGCACCTTCATCGAGATCGGCAGACGCGAAACGCCTTCAAGTCCCGCTTCCTCAGCGGCCGCAAGGCTGTAGTAAGCGTAGGTCTTGCCACCCACCACGAGTTCGCGGCGGGTTTTCAGGCTGTCGATTGACGCCATTTGGGGGATCCTCTCTCTGTTCCCGGCCGCATCACGCCAACCCCGAGGATCGCGCGCTTCGATGAGCGGACACACAGCGTCCGATCCCGCGCGGCGAGGGTCCCCCGAGGCGACGGCGGCCGCGCGCTTCATAGACCTCAGACCGTTTACAGTCCATGCGCGGCCAAGCTGGGCCGTCGGGGCTGTGGAAACCGCGTCATGATCACCGCCTTGGACCTGCGCGACATCGGCGTCAGCCGCGGCGGACGGCGGCTGTTTTCCGGCCTGTCGCTGAGCCTTTCGGCCGGCCAGGCCTGTGCGCTGACCGGGGCCAACGGCACGGGCAAGACCAGCCTGCTGCGCGCCATCGCGGGCCTCGTGGCGCTGGACGCCGGCGAGGTGGCGTTCGCCGGCGCGGAGATCAGCGAGGCGCGGGCCGGCGGCCTGCACCTGCTGGGGCACCTCGACGGCCTGAAGCCGGCCAGGACGGCGCGCGAGGAGATATCGTTCTGGACGCTCTGGCAGGGCGGCTCGGCCGAATCGGCGAAAGGCGCGGCGGCCGCCCTGGAACTCGGTCCGCTGCTGGACCTGGAGGTGCGCCGGCTTTCGGCCGGTCAGCGGCGCAGGCTGGCGCTGGCCCGGCTGCTGGCGGCGCCGCGGCCGCTCTGGCTGCTGGACGAGCCGCTGAGCCCGCTGGATTCCGGCTGGCGGACACGGTTCGGGGCGATGATGCAGACCCACCTCGCCGGCGGCGGGATGATCCTGGCCGCGGTGCACGATCCCCTGCCCATCGCGGCGCTGAGCCTGGAGATCGCAGGGTGAGCCGGTTCTCCGTCCTGCTCGCGCGGGAAACCGCGCTGGCCTGGGGCCGGGGCGGCGGGGCTCTGGTCAGCGTGGGCTTCTACGCAGGTGTCGCGACGCTGCTACCACTGGCCATCGGCCCGGAAGCCGAGCGGCTGGCGGCGATCGCGCCGGGCGCGGCCTGGGTGGCGCTGGCGCTGGCCAGCCTGCTGTCGCTGGAGCGGCTCTTCGAGCGCGACTACGAGGACGGCGCACTGGATCTCCTCAGCCTCTCCCCTCTGCCCCTGGAGCTGACCTGCGCGGCCAAGTGCCTGGGCCAGTGGATCGCCACCGGCGCGCCGCTGGCGCTCGCCGCGCCCGTCGCCGCGATCGCCCTGGGCGCCTCGCCGTCTCTGGCGCCGCTGATCCTCGCCTGCGCCCTGGCCGGCGGCCTGGCCTTCGCCTTCGTCGGCGGGATCGGGGCGGCGCTCAGCCTGGGCGCCCGGCGCGGCGGCCTGCTGACCGCGGTGATCGTCCTGCCGCTCTTCGCGCCGCCGGTGATCTTCGGCGGCGGCGCGCTCGACGCCTTCGCCGGCGGTCTGCCCTGGCATGCGGGGTTCGCGCTGCTGGGCGCCTACGCCGCGGCGGCCGTTGCGCTCGGCCCGCTGGCCATGGCCGCGGCCTGCCGCAACGCCATCTCCTGAGATTACGAAAGCTTCACTCCGGCGGGCGCCATTTCGCCTTCTTCGGGGACGACCGTCAAAGCTCAGCCATTGCAGACGGAGACCGTCCCATGACGCGCTACCAAGGAGTTCTCGCCGGGGCGGTCCTCGCCCTCTCCACCGCCGTGGGCGCCGCCGCCTACGCCCAGGCCGCGCCGAACCCGGAACCGCAGCCCCGCATGGAGCGGGGAGAGCGCGGCGAACGCCACGAGCGCGCGATGGTCATCCGCCGCGGCGACGAGCGTCCCGACCAGGCCGAGCACCTGCGCGCCATCCTGCAACTGAAGCCCGCGCAGGAACCGGCGCTCACCGCCTACTTGGACTCCATGCACCCCAAGGGCGACCACGAGCGCATGATGAAGATGCGCGGCGAAGGGCGGCCGAAGACCACGCCGGAGAAGCTGGCCCGCATGGAGGCCCGCATGAACGAGCACGAGGCCGCGATGAAGACCCGGATCGCCGCCACCAAGCGCTTCTACGACCAGCTCGACCCGGCCCAGAAGCGCGCCTTCGACGAACTGCCGCTGATGATGGGCGGGCCGCCGATGCCGATGATGGGCGGGATGAAGATCATGCATCACCCCCACCCGCCCATGCCGCCGATGCCCCCGCAGCCGCCGGCCCCGCCGCGGTCCTAGAGGCCCTCTCCCTACCCTCTCCCTCTCACTGCGCGAAGGGAGAGGATTGCTGCGGTGCGTCTCCTCTCCCCCGGCGAAGCCGAGCGGGAGAGGGTAGGGAGAGGGCGGCGACGGCGCCGCAACCTCTCAACCCTCGCCCGGATGCTCCCCGCCACACGCCTCCAAGATGGTCATACACACACCGTCTCTATTGGTTAGGACGGCGGTGTTCCAGAACCGCAGCACCTGCAAGCCTGATCGCGCCAAATAGGCCGTGCGGCGTTCGTCGTACGCGACACGATCGGAGTGCTGGCCTCCATCCACCTCGACGACTAGCCCCGCCTCAACGCAGAGGAAGTCCACGAAGTAGGGTCCCCAAGGGACCTGCCGCTTCCATTTCCAGCCGCCAAGGCGGCGCGCCCGCAACGCGCTCCACAGCCGCGCCTCGGCGTCCGTGTCATCCCGCCGCAATTCACGCGCCCTGGCGATTGCCGCCGTCCGCCGGATGGTGTGAACCTTCGCCACGCGAATACGTGAACATTTGCAGAACATCTGCGCAAGTGGCCAGGCCTTCGCCGCCCTCTCCCTACCCTCTCCCTCTCGCTGCGCGGGGGAGAGGAGACTTGAGGGGATTACTGTGGCGGTCTAATCCCGCTCAATGATCCCGGCGCCCGCCTTCCTGTCGAACCCCGAGCGGTTCATGGCTTTTTCGCGCTGGGCGGCTCCGCTGTTCGGCGCGATCGCCGTTGTGCTGGCCGTGACCGGGCTCTGGCTCGGCTGGAGCGCGCCACCGGATTACCAGCAGGGCGCGACCGTGCGGATCATGTTCATCCACGTGCCGGCCGCCTGGCTCTCGATGTTCGTCTACGCCTGCCTGGCGGTGGCGAGCTTCCTGGCGCTGGTGTTCCGCCATGTCCTGGCCGATTGCGCCGCCCAGGCCGCCGCCCCGCTGGGCGCCGGCTTCACCCTGCTGGCGCTGGTCACCGGCTCGCTATGGGGCGCGCCGATGTGGGGGACCTGGTGGGTCTGGGACGCCCGCCTGACCTCGGTGCTGGTGCTGTTCCTGATCTACATCGCCTACATCGCGCTGCGCGCCTCGCTGGACGACGAGGCCAAGGCCGCACGGGCCGCCGCGATCCTGGCGCTGGTGGGCGCCGTCAACCTGCCGATAATCCATTGGAGCGTGACCTGGTGGAACAGCCTGCACCAGGGCTCCTCGGTGTTCGCCAAGGGCGGGCCCGCCATGCCGGCGGTGTTCCTGACGCCGCTCCTGCTGATGGGCCTGGCCTATACCGCAGCCTTCGGGTCGCTGTGGCTGGTGCGTATCCGCGGCGAGGTCTGGCGCCGGCGCGCCGAGGCCGCGGCGCTCCGCGCGGCGAGGGCCTGAGGTCATGATCGATTTCGACGTCGGCAAGTACGGCGCCTTCATCTGGCCGGCCTATGCGGTCACGGCCCTGACCTTCGTGGTGCTCATCGCCACGGCGCTGAACCACGCGCGGCGTTGGAAGAAGCGCGCGGAGGAGCTTTCCGGCAAATGAGCCGCTGGCTTGCCCTCTTGCCGCTGGTCGTCATCGTGGCGCTCGGCGCGCTCTTCGGCCTTTTCGCCCTGCACCATGACCCGCAGATCCAGCCGCAGGCGCTGGTCGGCAAGGCGATGCCGGACCTCACCCTGCCCAGCCTGGAGGACGGCGCCCCGGTGCGCCTGCGCGACGCCACCGCCAAGGGGCCGATCCTGGTCAACTTCTTCGCCTCCTGGTGCGCGCCCTGCGAGATCGAGGCCCCGGTGCTGATGCAACTGAAGGCGAAGGGCGTGCGGATGGTGGGCGTGGCCTACAAGGACGCCCCGCCGAAAACGCAGGGCTTCCTCGACCGGCTGGGCGATCCCTTCGCGCAACGGCTGGTGGATCGCGACGGGCGCGCCGGGATCGAGTTCGGCGTCACCGGCGTGCCCGAGACCTACCTGATCAGCAAGGATGGCCAGGTGCTGGCCAAGCACACCGGCCCGCTCAGCCCCGACGACGCCATGACGCTCGCCGCCCAAATGAAGTAGGCGGATCGGCGCCGTTAACCCGGCGTTGAGGGGCGCGTGGCGTAGATGGGCCGTTAACCATAGTTCGAGTTCGACGTGACCCCGATCCGCCCCGGCATGACCCCCGCCCAGCCCGCGACCAGCGCAGGCGCGGACGCTGCACGGCTCGCGGCGCAGCGGGCCTTCTTCCAGCAGGCGATGGGCCGCCCCGCCGCCGCCGCGACCACCGCGCCGGCCGTCGCTCAGGCGCCCGCCCCGCCGGTGCGTACGGTCGAGCTTCGCCCTGCCGCCAACGCCGAGCCTCCGGCGAAAATACTGCGGCCCGGCTCGTTGCTGGACATCCGGGTCTGACGGCTTCAGCTAAGCCTTCCGCCTAAAGTCTTAATTCAAATAAACTATTCTTCACGGGAACGCCGCGCGTCCACGCGTGTTTGCTGGATATGGACGGTCGAAACAGTAGAATTTACGAGGAAGCCGCCGCGTTGTGGCGCGAGCTCTACGGCGAAGCGCCCCCCGTGCATGACGGGGTGCAGCTGCTGGACATCATCACCCAGCGCCTGCCGGAGACCGGATATCACCGGATCCGCTCGCCGTACCTGCGGCCCTCGACTATCACCGGCCCGCGCCGCAGCGGCGCGACGGGCTAGGCTCGCTTCTTCGCCTTCTTGGGGGCCTTGGCGGCCTTCGGGACCTTGTCCGCTTTCGCGGCCTTACCAGCCTTGGCTGCTTTCGCAGGCTTGGGCGGCTTCTCGGCGGCGGGCTCGGCGTCGCCCTTCTTCACCAGGTCGCGCAGCAGGTCCACGAAGGCGTCGCGCCGCCCGTGACCGCCGATCAGCTTCAGGAGCCGCGTATCGGCCGCCGCCATCTTCGGCTTGGCTTCTTCGAGGGCGCCGCGGCCGGCTTCGGTGAGGCTGACGGCGTTGGCCCGCGCATCCAGCGTCGAGCGCTCGCGTTCCAGGAGGCCCTTGGCGATCATCCGGGTCGCCATGTCTGCGAGGGTGGAGCGGTCGATGCCGGTGCTCCGCACCAGGTCGGCCTGCGTCGCGCCCTCATGCTCCGCTGCGGCGGCGAGCACCGCATACTGTCGCTGGGTGATCGCAGTGGCGCCGAATTCATCGGCGTAGATATCGAGCGCCCGCTGAAGCGCTCTGTGCAACAGGTGGCTCGGCGACCGATCTAAGGCAGTCGCTCCACCCTTTGCTCCGGATTTGCCCTTGGCCATCGGTTGTTCCCCGGTACAGCTCGGGTGAACAGCTAAACGCTCTTTGCGTCGGTTTGACGACAGACAATCCGTGGGCGGCGCCAGATGGACCCGCGGCTGCCTATTTGGCGGGGGGCGTCTCTTCCGGGGGCATATGCCTGGCCATCAGCGGCGCCTGGGTCATGGCGAACAGGAAAATCAGGATCGGCGTCCCGGGGAACTTGTAGAAGCCCCAGAAGACGGTCGTCTGGGTCCGCCAGACGACCTCGTTGGCCACGGCGAGCGCGAAGAAGAACAGCGCGTAGCGCAGGGTCAGGGTGCGGACGACGGAGTCGGGCAGGTGGAAGGCGTCGCCCATCAGCGCCTTCAGCGGATTCTTGCCGCGCAGCGCCCCGGTGATCAGGAAGAGCCCGAAGGCCGTGTAGAGGATGGTCGGCTTGATCTTGATGAAGCGTTCGTCGTGGAAGAACAGGGTCAGCCCGCCGAAGATCAGCCCAAGGACGGCCGTCACGAGCGGCATGGGGGCCAGCCGACGCTCCAGGACCAGTCCGACCAGCAGGGCCAGGATCGAGCCGCCGACGATCGCCCAGCTGGCGGTGATCGCGCTCTTGGTGACGACCAGGGTGATCAGGAAGGCGCCCAGGCCGACGTAGTCGACGAAGTAGCGCACCCATTTCGCGGGCTTGCGGGCGGCCTCGGGAGCGGGTTGTTCCGTCATGCCACCTGCTCCTTCAGGCCCACCAGGGACCGCGCGAAGGCCCGCGCGTTGAACGGCTGCAGGTCCTCGATCCCCTCGCCGACGCCCACCAGCTTGATGGGACTGTCCGACGCCTGGGCGACCGGCACCAGCACCCCGCCGCGGGCGGTGCCGTCGAGCTTGGTCATGACGATGCCGGAGACGCCGATCTGGTTGCCGAAGATGTTCTCCTGGGCGAGCGCATTGCGGCCCACCGTGGCGTCGAGCACCAGCAGGGTCTCATGGGGGGCGTCCGGCTCGACCTTCTTCACCACCCGGATGATCTTGTGCAGCTCGTCCATCAGGCCCTGCTTGTTCTGCAGGCGGCCGGCGGTGTCGATCAGCACGACGTCGTAGTTCTCGGCCTTGGCCCGCTCGAGCGCCTCGAAGGCCAGGCCCGCGGCGTCGGAGTTGATCGGCCGCGACATGAAGTCGGCGCCGGCGCGGTCGGCCCAGACC
>JBOHKZ010000343.1:0-16120 GCA_050729355.1 Phenylobacterium sp.
GATGTAGACTACGGCGGGCTTGTCACGCGTCTGGGCGAAATGGGGTTCCCCCGCGGGCTCCGTATAGAAACCACCCGGCGCCAGGGCCTTGACCTTGGCGTCGTCGGCGACTGCGCCATAGCCGAAGAACCATTCGCCGGAGACCACCACTGAGGCCCGATCGTCCCGGTGGGTGTGGGCGGCGATGCGGGTGTGCGCCGGAACGGACAGCGCAATGGTGTAGGGGCCGGCCTTGGTCGGGTCGCCCGACAGGATGGTGGTCTGGATCCCCGCCACCCCGGATGTCCCCGCGCCTCCGCCCAGCTTCGGCAGCCCCGCGATCTCGTCAGGCGTCAGACGGCGCTCCGGCATGGCCGCGACGGCTGCCGTCGCCATCAGACCCAGCGTGAGCGCCGCCGCGACGGCGACCTTCACGGCTTGTCCAGGAACGGGCGGACCAGCGCGATCGTCGCCTTGGGGTTCTCTTCCATGATCCAGTGCCCGCTGTCGGGGACGACACCGGGCGTGACGTTGGACGCTGCAAACCGCGCCACCTCGGCCATGGTCAGGCCGAAGGACTTCTCGCCGCCCAGCGCCAGCACCGGCATGGTGAGCTTGCCCTCGGCCATGAAGGCCTTGTTGTCGATGGCGTCCTGGTCGAAGGCGTGGAACTGCTCGAAGCCCGAGTGCATCGCGCCGGGCATCGCATAGATCTTCGCGTAGTGTTCCCGCGAGGCTTCGTCGAAGCGCGCCGGCGTCGCCGAGAATTCATTCCAGAAGCGGTCGAGGTAGATGCGCTCGCGGCCCTTCACCAGCCGCTCCATGTCAGGCCCGCCGAAGCGGAAATGCCATAGCAGCGGGTTCTTGAGGATCTCCTCCCAGGGTCCGACCCCCGGCAGGGGCGCGTCGATCAGCACCAGCCGGGTCACCCGGTCGCGGTTTTCCGCCGTGAAGGCGTAGCCGACCATGTTGCCGATGTCGTGGGCGACGACGTCCGTCTTGCCGACGTGCAGAGCGTCCAGCACGCCGGAGATGTCCTTGCCCTGGTTCTTCTTGTCGAAGCCGCCGGCCGGCTTGGACGAAAGCCCCATGCCGCGCAGGTCGGGCACGATGACCGTGTGATCCTTGACGAGGTCGTTGGCGAGCGCACCCCACATGTCGCCCGTCTCGCCGTAGCCGTGCAGCAAGGTGACCGCGGGCCCCTTGCCGCCGACCCGCACGTGGATCGTGGTCCCATTGGTGGTGATCTCCTGCGTGTGGAAAGCCGGTGCGAACGGCACCATCTGCGCCGCCGCCGGCGAAGCAAGCAGAGCGAAGCCGATAGCGGCGGCGGCCATGGTGCGGAACATGCGGTCTTCCCCAACGCGAAATGCGTGAGGGGACAGTATACGGCTGAGGAGACCGCGCCTCGTCCCGAATTCACTTATGTTGGCGAAACGCGCCGCCGCGCTCAGGGCGCCTCAGCGACGGGCGCCCATAGGACCTGCTCGATGCGGCTCGCGCCGGTCGCCAGCATCACCAGGCGGTCGAACCCCAACGCGCCGCCGCTGGCCTCCGGCATCAGCGCCAGCGCCGCCAGGAAGTCCTCGTCCAGCGGATAGCGTTCGCCGTAGACGCGGGCCTTCTCAGCCATCTCGGCCTCGAACCGACGGCGCTGTTCAGCGGGATCGGTGAGTTCGCCGAAGCAGTTGGCGAGTTCCACGCCGCACGCATAGAGCTCGAACCGCTCGGCCACGCGGGGGTCGTGCGCCGTCGGCCGGGCAAGCGCCGCCTCGGCGGTCGGGTATTCGCAAAGGATGGTCGCGCGACCCATGCCAAGGTTCGGCTCGATCTTCTCGACAAGGACGCGGCTGAAGACGTCGGCCCAGATGTCGTCGGCGGCCACCCGGATCCCCCGCCCCGCCGCGGCCGCCGCCAGCGCAGCACTGTCGGTGGCGCCGTCCGCGCCGACAGTGGCCAGGAGGTCGATGCCCGCGAACCGGTCGAAGGCTTCGGCGAGGGTCAGGCGCTCAGGGTCGGCGAAGGGGTCGCTGGTGCGGTCGCGGAACGTCAGGGCCTTGGTCCCGGCCGCCTCGGCCGCGAGGCCGAGCAGCGCGGTACAGTCGGCCATGATCGCGGCGTAGGGCTCTTCCGCGCGATACCACTCCAGCATCGTGAATTCCGGATGGTGCAGCGGCCCGCGCTCGCGGTTGCGCCAGACCCGGGCCAGTTCGAAAATCCGCCGCTCGCCCGACGCCAGCAGCTTCTTGGCCGTGAACTCCGGCGAGGTGTGCAGGAAGAACGCCGTCCGCGCGCCCGAATTCCCCACCGCCTCCGTAGCGAAGGCGTGCAGGTGGGCCTCGTTGCCAGGCGAGACTTGCAGCGCGGGCGTCTCCACCTCCGAGAAGCCCTGGGCCTCGAACCACCCGCGCACGGCGCTGCGGATGCGCCCCCGCGCCGCGAGGAACGGGGCTCGATCAGGGCGCCGCTTGGGGCTCCACCACGGGGAAAGCTGGTCGTCTTGCAAGGGGTGCGTCAGGCAGGGGGGTGGCGAATTCGCCGCCTTTCGCTATAGGGGCGCGACAACAAATTGCTTAGCGGAATCGCGCGGGATCACAGCGCGACCGCAAATCATCGAGGATTACCCGCTTGAAAGTAGCCGCCAGCTCGCTCCGCAAGGGCGCCGTCGTCGATATGGAAGGCAAGCTCTACGTCGTCCTGACCGCCGAGAACATCCACCCCGGCAAGGGCACGCCCGTCACCCAGCTGAACATGCGTCGCATCGCCGACGGGGTGAAGGTTTCGGAGCGCTGGCGGACCACCGAGCAGGTCGAGCGCGCCTTCGTGGACGACCGCAACTTCACCTTCCTCTACCAGGACGGCGAGGGCTTCCACTTCATGAACCCCGAGAACTACGACCAGGTGGTCTGCAGCCCCGAAGTCGTCGGCGACGCCGCCGCCTGGCTGCAGGACGGCATGACGGTGCTGCTCTCCACCCACGACGGGGTGCCGATCGCGCTGGAGCTGCCGCGCCTGCTGACCCTGGAAATCACCGAGACCGAGCCGGCGGTGAAGAACCAGACCGCGTCGTCCTCCTACAAGCCCGCGATCCTGACGAACGGCGCGCGGATCATGGTGCCGCCCTACATCGCCGCCGGCACTCGGGTCGTGGTCCTGACCGAGGACTTCTCCTACCACGAGCGCGCCAAGGACTAGGGGTCGAGCGAAAATGCCTGTCGTCCCGGACGGCCAAAGAGCCGATCCGGGACCCAGGGCGGACGCAATGCAGCGGCCCTGGGTCCCGGCTCTCCGCTTCGCTGCGGCCGGGATGACGGATTTGGTTTCACTTGATTGAGTCCAGCTAGCCCGCCTCATCGGAACCAGCCGCCGATTACGCAGGACGGCTGTCCGTCACGGATCGTCACCGTGGCGGTGCGCCCGATTCCGGGTTCGTAGAGAACCGTCTGGCCGCCGGTGGTGACACTGATCGCTGCGGGGCCAGAGAACTGACACGCGGTGTGATGGGCGTGGGAGAACATGCCCTTGTCCGGCACGACCACGCAGAAGACGTTGCCGTACTGTCGCGTGAATAGGGCCTCCTGGTAGCTGAACACCATAGGTCGACGGTGGAACCTGATGGGGTTGTCCGGCGTCGGGCAGGCGGGGCCGGTGATCGCCCACTCGACCTTCAGGGATTGGTGGTCGGCCAGCGCGCCATAGGCGACGGTCAGCGGGATGCTGGCCGTCGCGAGCATCAGCCCAATGATTCCCAGCGTCTGCCACCAGCTCGAGTGATGCAGGCGCTGACGCTGCGAGATGGGCATGTATCCATTGACCATGGATTACATGCGTAAAACGTCGCGCCAATCTTGGCCAGTGGAAAATTACGGCTGTACGATTTTGCCGCCAGTCATCGGCTGGGGCACGCCCGTGGTCTTGGGGTAGCTGATCGGCAGTCCGCGCGCGGTGCGGGCGGCCAGATAGGCGAAGGCCTCCGCCTCGATCGAGTCGCCGCGCCAGCCATGGTCCTCCGCGGTCGTCACCCGGCAGGTCAGGCGCTCGGCGAGCGCCTTCATGATCTCCGGGTTGTGACGGCCGCCGCCGCACACGATCATCTCGCCAGGCGTCGCGCCCATCATCTCGAAGCCCAAGCGCACGCCCTCGGCCATGAAGGCCACCAGCGTCGCGGCCGCATCCTCCAGCTCCACCTTCGCGAGCGGCTCCAGCGAGAAGTCGAAGCGGTCGAGTGACTTGGGCGGCGGCGCCTGGAAATAGGGATGCGCCAGGAGCCCGCTCAGCACGTCCTCACGCACCCGGCCGACGCTGGCGAAGCGACCTTTGTCGTCGAAGCGGCCGGCGCCGCGGGCCTGAACCAGCAGGTCGATCATGCCGTTGCCGGGGCCGGTGTCGAAGGCCGCGATGTTGTCGCCGCCGGTCCAGAAGGTGACATTGGCGACGCCGCCGATATTGAGCACCGCCAGCGGAGCCTTGAGACCCGAGGCCTGAGCGCGGGCCAAGTGGTAGATCGGGGCGAGCGGCGCGCCCTCCCCGCCCGCAGCGACATCGGCGGTGCGGAAGTCGTTGGCCACCGGAACGCCCGCCTGGCGCGCCAGCAGGGCGGCGTCGCCCAACTGGACGGTGCGCCCGACGACGCCGTCCTTAGGACGTTCGTGCAGCACGGTCTGGCCGTGCATGCCGATCAGGTCGATGTCGGCCCAGGTTAGGCCGTTTGTGGCCAGGAACTCCTCGGCGGCGGCGAAATGCTCCTCGGCGCCGACCCGCGCGGCTTCGGCGAAGATGGCGGGCTCCGGCGCGCCCCGCGGCCAGGCCAGAGCCTGCTTCGTGGCCTCCAGCATGACATCCCGGGTGTCGTCCGTGAGCTTGCGCTCGCCGGCCGGCCCGAAGGCGGAAATGGCCTCTCCATCGGTCTCCAGGACAGCCATGTCGACGGCGTCCAGAGACGTCCCGGTCATGAATCCCAGCACGCGCATACGGCTTGACTGCCACGGGTTGTGCGCCGTAGCTAGCCGGGATGATCGCTCAAGCCGCCCTCTTCGGCCGCTATTACCGCCTGCCCTAGCAGCAGGCGGCCGATCCCTCGCGCCCGCCAATTGGCCGGCGCAAACCACCAGACCCCAGGCGCGCCGGCCTCCTTCAACCCAAGGAGCCCGCCCCAATGCTGACCGACACCCTCGAACTCACCGACGCGCCCGTGCTAGAGCCCGGCGATCGAAGTCCTGAGATTCCCCAGATGTCCGAGCCCGCGTTCAAGTCGAGTTTCCTGCAGACCATGCGGGACCGCGGCTACATCCATCAGATCACCCATCCGGAAGAGCTGGACGAGGCGGCGAGCCGCGGCGGTCCGATCATCGGCTACATCGGCTACGACGCCACGGCGCCGTCGCTGCACGTGGGCAACCTGATCACCATCATGATGCTGCGCCGGCTGCAGCAGGCCGGTCATAAGCCGATCGTCATCGTGGGCGGCGGCACGACCAAGGTCGGCGACCCGTCCGGCAAGGACGAGACCCGCAAGCTGCTGACCCACGACGACATCCAGGCCAACATCGCCACCCAGAAGCAGGCGTTCGCGAAGTTCCTGACGTTCGGCGACGGCCCGACCGACGCCGTGCTCGTCGACAATGACGAGTGGCTGTCGAAGCTCGGCTACATCGACTTCCTGCGGAACTACGGCGTCCATTTCACCATCAACCGGATGCTGGCGTTCGATTCCGTGAAGCTGCGCCTCGACCGCGAGCAGCCGCTGACCTTCATCGAATTCAACTACATGCTGATGCAGGCGACGGACTTCCTGGAGCTGAACCGCCGCTACGGGTGCGTGCTGCAGATGGGCGGGTCCGACCAGTGGGGCAACATCCTGAACGGGGTGGAGCTGATCCGGCGGGTCGACCAGAAGCCGGCGTTCGGCCTGACCACGCCGCTGCTGGCGACCGCGTCCGGCGCGAAGATGGGCAAGACGGCCCAGGGCGCCGTGTGGCTGAACGCCGACCTGCTCAGCCCCTACGACTACTGGCAGTTCTGGCGGAACACCGAGGACGGCGACGTGGGGCGGTTCCTGAAGCTCTACACCGACCTGCCGCTCGACGAGATCGCCCGGCTGGAGGCGCTGCCCGGCGCGGAGATCAATGAGGCCAAGAAGGTGCTGGCCAACGCCGCCACGACCCTGCTGCACGGCCCGGAGGAAGCGGCGCGCGCGGCGGCGGCGGCGGACGCCGCGTTCGTGCAAGGCAAGGTCTCAGACGACCTGCCGACCTACGAGGTGCCGCGCAGCGAGCTGGACGCCGGGATCGTGCTGGCGGCGCTGGCCGCCGACGTGGGCCTGGCAGGGTCGCGCGGCGAGGCCAGACGGCTGGCGCAGGGCGGCGGCCTGCGGCTGAACGACAAGGCCGAGCTGGACGCCAACCGCATGGTCACCGCGGCGGACCTGGTCGACGGCGTCGTGAAGCTGGCGGCCGGCAAGAAGAAGATCGTCCTGGTGAAACCGGTCTAGATTCTCAACCCCGTCATTCCGGACGGCCGAAGAGCCGATCCGGGACCCTGGGCGGGCACACTGTTGTCGCCCTGGGTCCCGGTCCTCCGCTTCGCTGCGGCCGGGATGACAAGATCTGGAGAGCAAGCGATGAGCGAACCGACCGTCGGCGCCCCGGCCCCCGACTTCGCCCTGGAAACGGCCAGCGGGCCCGCGCGTCTTGCAGACTTCAAGGGCAAGACGCTGGTGCTCTACTTCTATCCCAAGGACGACACGACCGGCTGCACCAAGGAGGCGCAGGAGTTCACCGCGCTGGCGCCCAGGTTCGCCAAGGCGGGCGCGACGGTGATCGGGGTCTCCAAGGACAGCCTGAAGGCGCACGAGAAATTCACCGCCAAGTACGACCTGAAGCTGCCTCTGGGATCGGATCCCGCGGGCGCAGTCGTGGAGGCCTACGGCAGCTGGGTTGAGAAGAGCCTCTACGGCCGCAAGTACATGGGCATCGACCGCTCGACGTTCCTGATCCAGGACGGCGTGGTGAAGCGGATCTGGCGCAAGGTGAAGGTGGCGAACCACGCCGCCGACGTGCTGGCGGCGGTCGAGGTGCTCTGAGCTCGGGGCGGCGCGTCGTCGCAGGCGGCGTTAACCGCAAATCGAGAACAGCGTTCGTCTGACAGGGCGCCGCCGGCGTGCTTCAAAGGGAAGCCTGGGCCGTGGTGGAGGCGTTAACGGCGTTCAGGTTCCGTTAACGGATCCGGCCGCAAATTGACCCTACGGCTAAGCTTGCGCCGCAAACGGCGCAAAGCGGGTTGCGCCCCCGGAAAATCTCGTCGCATATCGCCAGGCCACGAGGTTTTGGGGGCCTTGCGACCTTAATGAAACGCCTAGCGCGTCTGCGCCGCTCGCTCGAAGAGCTGTTTCCTGAACGCCATCTCTACGTCCGGTCGGGCGGTGAGATGAAGGGCTACGTCCTCACCCCAAAGAAGCAGATGGTCGCCGCCAGCGGCGTCGCGGCCGCGGCGCTCTGGATGGGCGTCTGCAGCGCGGCCATGCTGGTCAACATGATGTCGGCCTCGTCGGCCGATCGTGAAGTCGCCAGGACCCAGGCCAAGTACGAGCGCTGGATCGCCGACCGCCAGGCCCGGCTGAATTCCGCAGTCGCCCAGCTGAACGCCGCGAGCGGCACGGGCCCGGAATTTGCAGCCAACATCGAAAAGCGCCACGCCGCGCTCGCCCTGCTGCTGACCGACCTTAAGGGCTCGCCCGGGGCGGCCGAGGCGCTGACCCCCGCCATCAACCGCGCGCTGGCCTCCAACGACGCCAGCCCGGCACGCCGCATCGATCAGATCCGCATCGGCCAGGAACAGCTGCTGGACGCCGCCGACAGCTTCGCCAAGAGCCGCGCTGACCGCCTGCGCCTGGCCTTCCGCCTGGCCGGCCTGACGCCCGCCTCCTACATGCCCAAGGGCGGGTCGCTGGGCGGACCGCTGATCGAGTCCAGGGACCCACGCGCGCTCGCCGCCGTGCTCGACGTCGACGAGGATTTCGCCGACCGCATCCAGCACGCGGCGACCGACCTTTCCGAAGCCCGCGCCATGACCGACGCGGCCCGCACCCTGCCCTTCGCCCGGCCGACCGTGGCGACGCCGCAGAGCAGCGGTTTCGGCGTGCGCTTCGATCCCTTCACCAGCCATCCCGCCTTCCACTCCGGCCTCGACTTCGCCGGCGGCCGGATGACCCCGATCTATTCGACTGCGCCCGGCGTGGTGTCGTTCACCGGCTTGCGCTCAGGCTATGGCAACACCGTCGAGATCGACCACGGGCGCGGCCTGAAGACCCGCTACGCTCACCTGGCCGCCATCGCGGTGACGCCGGGCCAGCGGGTCGCCGTCGGCCAACGGCTGGGCGGCATGGGCTCCACCGGCCGGTCCACCGGCACCCACCTTCACTACGAGGTCTGGGTGAACGGCCGCGCACAGAATCCAGATCGTTTCGTGAAGGCGGGCCTTTATGTTCAGCAAGCCGGCTAGCAAGTCCCCCGCCCCGCGGGCCGACGGGCCGGACGCCCTCGTCCGCAAGCCCATCGCCTGTTCGCTGATCGCCGAGAACGTGACGCTGCGCGGCGACGTGGCCACCGACGGCGACGTGCACCTGGACGGCGCGCTGACCGGCGACATGCGGGTGCGCGAACTGACCATCGGCGAAGGCGGAATGGTGGAGGGCTCCATCGAAGCCGAGAGCGTCGAGATCCGCGGCCGGGTCGTGGGCACGGTGACCGCCAAGTCGGTGCGACTCTATTCCACCGCCCGCGTCGAAGGCGACATCACCCACGCGCAGCTCGCCATCGAGACCGGCGCCCACTTCGAAGGCCGCAGCCTGAAGTTCGAGACCCCGGCGACGGTGGAGCCGCTGGCGATCTCGGCGGCGGAATAGCCCGCTACGCCTCCGCCGCGTCGCGGGTCGCGCCGACCCGCTGGGCCAGGGCCGCGCCCATGAACTGGTCCAGGTCGCCGTCGAGCACGCCTTGGGTGTCAGAGGTCTCGACCTCGGTCCGCAGGTCCTTGACCATCTGGTAGGGCTGCAAGACGTAGCTGCGGATCTGGTGGCCCCAGCCGATATCGGTCTTCTGGTCCTCCAGCGCCTGCTGCGCGGCCTCGCGCTTCTGGAGCTCGAGTTCGTAGAGCCGGGCGCGCAGCATCTTCCAGGCTTCCTCGCGATTCTGGTGCTGCGAGCGGCCCATCTGGCAGGCCACAGCTACGCCGGTGGGGATGTGGGTCAGGCGCACGGCCGAGTCGGTCTTGTTGATGTGCTGCCCGCCCGCGCCGGAGGCCCGGTAGGTGTCGGTCCGCACGTCGGCCGGGTTGATGTCGATGACGATGTTGTCGTCCACCACCGGATAGACCCAGACCGAGGCGAAGCTGGTGTGCCGCTTGGCGGCGCTGTCGAAGGGCGAGATGCGGACCAGGCGGTGCACGCCGCCCTCGGTCTTCAGCCAGCCATAGGCGTTGGGGCCGTTCACCTGCAGGGTGACCGACTTGATCCCTGCCTGTTCGCCGGTGGTCTCTTCCAGGAACTCGACCGTCATGCCGTGGGCCTGGGCCCAGCGGGTGTACATGCGCAACAGCATGCCGGCCCAGTCGTTGGACTCGGTGCCGCCGGCCCCGGAATTGATTTCCACGAAGGCGTCGTTGCCGTCGGCCTCGCCGGAGAGCAGCGCCTCAAGCTCGGCGCGGCTGCCGCGTTCCTTGATGGCGCGAAGCTGAGCGCGGGCTTCCTCGAGGCTCTCCTCGTCGCCTTCCTCGTCGGCCATCTCGGCGTAGCCCAGGGCGTCGGCAAGATCGCGCTCCAGCGATTTCACGGCCTCGACCTGGCCCGCCAGGCGGGTCCGCTCGCGCATCAAGGCCTGGGCGGCCTCGGCGTTGTCCCAAAGGGTCGGGTCCTCGACGCGGGCGTTCAGCTCGTCGAGTTTTCGGAGCGCCGGTTCCCAGTCAAAGACGCCTCCTGAGCAGTTCGATCGACTGCTCGATGTCAGCCTTGGCGGCCTCGACATCCAATCTCATGGGACACTCCAGGAAGTTCTGAAAAGTTCAGGACGCGCCAGATAGGCCGGGCCGCGCCTTAGTACAAGCCGGTGACGTCGTCGGCTGGCTTCTTGGGCGGGGGGGGCGGAGCCACGGCCGCGCCCGCGTTGGGCGCCCCGGTCACCCCGTTCTGCCAGACCTTGTTGTAAGGCTGCGGACCGCCGATCGGCGCAGCCGACGCATCGATGGCCACGCGGGGCTCGGTGCCCGGCCGGAACGCCTCGCGGATGCCGCGAACCATGGCGAACTTGGCGTTCGAGGGCGCCTTGAAGTCGTCCGGCGGGTAGCCCTTGATCGCTTCCTGCATGAAGTCGACGAAGATCGGCACGGCGGCCTGGCTGCCGGTCTCGCCCTTGCCCAGGCTGCGGTTGTCGTCGAAGCCCACGAACACGCCGACCACCAGTTGCGGGCTGAAGCCCATGAACCAGGCCGAGCGGTAGTCGTTGGTCGTGCCGGTCTTGCCGCCGATCGGACGGCCCAGGACCGAGGCCTGGGTGGCCGTGCCGCGCTGGACGACGCCCTGCAGCATCGAGGTGATCTGATAGGCGGTGATCGGGTCCCAGACCTGGGCGCCGGCGGCGGGGATGCGCGGGCTCTCGTCGCCGTTGAAGCCGGAGCCGCAGCGATTGCACTCGCGCTTGTCGGCCCGGAGGATGGTCTTGCCCTCACGGTCCTGCACCAGCTCGATCAGGTGCGGCTCGACCTTCTTGCCGCCGTTCACGAAGGCCGAGTAGGCGCCGGCCATCTTGAAGACCGTGGTCTCACCGGCGCCGAGCGCCATGGCCAGCACCTTGTCCATCTTGGTGACCACGCCCAGCCGCTCCGCGCTGGCGGCGATCTTGGTCATGCCGACGCCCTGGGCGAGGCGCACGGTCATGGCGTTGCGCGACAGCTCCAGGCCCTTGCGAAGCTGCAGCGGGCCGAAATAGTCGTGCTCATAGTTCTCCGGCGACCAGGCCTGTCCGTTGGCGCCGGTCAGCGTGATCGGCGCGTCCATGATCACGCTGGCGGGCGTGTAGCCGTTCTCCAGCGCCGTCGCATAGACGATCGGCTTGAAGGACGATCCGGGCTGGCGATAGGCCTGGGTCGCGCGGTTGAAGCTGGAGAGCGAGAAGGAATAACCGCCGACCATCGCCAGCACCCGGCCGGAATGCGGCTCCATGGCCACCAGCGCGCCGTTCACCGCCGGGATCTGCTTGAGCCGGAAACCCGGGCCCTTGTCGTTTGGCGCGACAAAGATCAGGTCCCCCGCGCCGATGCCCTTGGTGGCCCGGGCCCAGGAGACGTCTTCGCTCGCCAGGGCGCCGGTCTGGCCCTCGATGGTGCGGACCTCGACGGAGCCGCCGCCGACGCCGGTGACCACGGCCTGGCGCCAATCCGGACGCTCGGCCGGGCGAGCCTTCTGCTTGGCGATCGCCTCCCAGCCTTCCAGCGTAGTCACGTGGGCCCAGGCCCCGCGCCAGCCGTGGCGGCGGTCGTAGGTCTCCAGACCCTTCATCAACGCCATCTTGGCCGCGGTCTGCAGGCGCGGGTCGAGGGTCGTGCGCATGTAGTAGCCGCCCTCGTTAAGCCGCGGACCAAGGGTGGCCAGGCCACGGCGGCGGACCTCTTCGACGAAATAGTCGGCGTCGCGGTATTTGGCGCGGCTGGGCTCGGCCATGACGTTCAGGTCTTCGGCCTTGGCGGCGTCGGCCTGGGCGCGGGTCACCCAGCCGATCTCGGCCATCTGATCGAGGATCCAGTTGCGGCGCTCGAGCGCCTGCTTCTTGCGGCGGATCGGGTGGTAGTTGTCGGGCCCCTTCGGCAGGGCGGCCAGATAGGCGCATTCCGCCAGGTCGAGGTCGCTGATCGACTTGCCGAAGTAGTTGTAGGCGGCCGCGCCGACGCCGTACGAGCGATATCCCAGCCAGATTTCGTTCAGGTAGAGCTCGAGGATGCGCTCCTTGGAGAGCACGCCTTCGAGCTGCTGCGCCAGCAGCGCTTCCTTGAGCTTGCGGCCGATAGTGGCGTCGTTGGTCAGCAGGATGTTCTTGGCCACCTGCTGGGTGATGGTCGAGCCGCTCTCAAGCCGTTTGCCGTGGGCCAGGTTGATGATGTCCTTGGCGCCCGCGCGGACGATGCCGGCGTAATCCAAGCCCGAGTGGCGGAAGAAGTTGCGGTCCTCGGCGGCCATGAACGCCTGCGCCAGCTGCGGCTGCATGGCGTCGTAGGGCACGAAGATGCGCCGCTCGCGGGAGAACTCGCCGATCAGGGTGCCATCCCAGGCGTAGGCCCGCGTGGCGGTCGGCGGGTGATAGTCGGCCAGGTCGCCGGCGTCAGGCATGTCGTGGAACAGCCACGCCGCCCAGATGGCGATGGCGAATCCCGCCGCCGCGATAAGGCTCAGCGCGGCGACGCCGGCGATCGCGACCCATCTTTCGGGGGGATTCAAAGGACTCAACACCTCCAGAGGGGCCACGGCCCTCCGGGTCTTCGTCTAAACGGCTTCGACGCGGGCGCCAACGGCTCGCGGCCAGCTCTGCCGGACTCTGGAGCCCTCCGGCTCCGGGAGTGCGTCAGCGTGACGCGAGCCGGGTGGATTCGGTGAAGTAGTCGTCGATGGCGTCGCCGACGGCGTTCATCAGGCGATTGCGCTGCCCGGCGTCGCGCAGGAACGCCTCATCCTCGGAATTCGAGATGAAGCCCATTTCCAGGAGCACGGCCGGCACATCGGGCGCGAGCAAGACCATGAAGCCCGCGTCGCGCTGGCTGCGGCGCAGCAGCGCCGCCTTGCCCTCGATCCGGGTCACCAGCATCTGGGCGAAGCCTGCGGAGCGGTTGCGGGTGGCGCGCTGGGTGAGGTCGAGCAGGATGTCGCTGACGCCGCGGTCGCCGGTGAGGCTCGCCTTCATGAACCAGTCGTCTCCGCTGACGAAGCGGGCCGAGCGGCCGGTGGCCTTGTCGGAAAGGGTGTAGACGCTGGCGCCGCGCAGCGAAGGTTCGGGCCCGGAATCGGAGTGCAGCGAGAGGAAGAGGTCGGCGCCGGCCCGCTGGGCGACCCGCACGCGGCTTTCCAGCGGCACGTAGACGTCGGACTCGCGAGTCAGCACCACGCGGTAGCGCCCGGATCGTTCGAGCCGGGCCTTCAGCGACCTGGCCGCAGCAAGGTTGATGTCCTTCTCGTAGCCCTGCTGGCCCTTCGCGCCGGGGTCATGGCCCCCGTGGCCGGCGTCGATGACGATCACCTTCTTCAGGGTAAGCGTGGTCGCGCGGGCCGGTACGATCTGTGGCCGCAGCTTGGCCGCAACCGCCGCGGTGGCGCTGGCGAGGGTGACGGCGGGCGGCGGCGAGATGTGCGGCGCGGCGCCCGCCAGCGGGTCCGGCGCAATGTCGACGACGTAGCGATAGTGGTCGATCCCGTCGGCGGGGGGCAGCAGGAAGCGCCGCTTCACATGGGTTCCAGGCGCCAGGTCCATCTGCAGGCGCGCGCCGCCGGAGGTCTGGTCGACCAGCCAGCTCTTGACCATTCCCAGGCCCGCGCCTTGCAGCTCGCTGGTGGCGCTCGCGCCGTTCAGCACCAGGACCGCGCGGCCGTCGGCCCCGTCGGAGATCAGCTTGCCGGTGGCGGCCTGGTCGAGGTCCATGACGATTCGGGTCTGTTGGGCGTCGCCCCCCAGGCGGACCTTCATCAGGCCGACGGCGGCGGCGCCAGCATGGCTGGCTGCGACGGCGGCCAGACCAAGAGCGACAGCGGCTGCGGCGATCAGCGCCCGCCCCCTGCTCTTCATCACGGCCTGCCCAACCCCAGCCAGCATCACGCCCTATCCCAAACCCCCTCGTCCCGAGGCGGATTCGCATTCGAACATCGAAGAGCCATATACGTGGCGCTCCGGTAGACAAACGGTTAACCGAAGCTTTCCGCAACCGTCCGTACCGGTTCAGCTTTCCTTTTCCACGACGCTGTTGCAATGTCCCGCCGCGCTGTCCGGGCCGCCTGCGTAGCCGCAGACCAAGGACGCGCGAACCAAAGCCCGCGTCAGCTGACCGATTCCCGGCGAGCGACGCACTATCCGATCCGCGCCACCCGGCGCGCCTAGGAACACACTCGATGGGCAGCGCTGCTCAAGCCATTCTCCGGCCTCTAGCCCCCCGCGGCGCCGACTTCGGCGTCGCCCAGGGCTGCGTGCGCGCCCGTCCCACAAATAGCCGGCTGCGCTCGGACCTCGCGTCCGCGGCGCGCCGCGGAGATATTTTTAATGTCCAAGAATATGTTGATCGACGCAGCCCACGCGGAAGAGACGCGTGTGGTGGTCGTCGACGGGACCCGCGTTGAAGAGTTCGATTTCGAGAGTTCAAACCGTAAGCAGCTCAGAGGGAACATCTATCTCGCCAAAGTGACGCGCGTTGAGCCGTCGCTGCAGGCGGCCTTCATCGAGTACGGCGGCAATCGCCACGGCTTCCTCGCCTTCAACGAAATCCACCCCGACTACTACCAGATCCCCGTCGCCGACCGCGAAGCGTTGATGCGCGAGCAGGAGGAAGAAGAGGACGACCACCACGAGCCGCGCGGCCGTCGCGGCGCGCAGGCCGCGTCCGAACCTTCCGAAGATGGCGAGGATGACGAGGTCGAAGCGTCCAACGAGGACGACGACGACGTCATGGAAGAAGAAGTCGCCCGGCGCCGTCGGCGGCTGATGCGCAAGTACAAAATCCAGGAAGTGATCCGCCGCCGGCAGATCATGCTGGTGCAGGTCGTCAAGGAAGAGCGCGGCAACAAGGGCGCCGCCCTGACCACCTACCTGTCGCTGGCCGGCCGTTACGGCGTTCTCATGCCCAATACCGCTCGTGGCGGCGGCATTTCGCGCAAGATCGACACCGCCACCGACCGCAAGCGCCTGAAGGGCATCGTCCAGAGCCTGGAAGTGCCGCAGGGCATGGGCTTGATCGTGCGCACGGCCGGCGCCAAGCGCACCAAGGCCGAGCTGAAGCGCGACTACGACTACCTGCTGCGCCTCTGGGAGAACATCCGCGAGAAGACGCTGCATTCGATCGCGCCGGCGCTGATCTACGAGGAAGAAGACCTCGTGAAGCGGGCGATCCGCGACCTCTACGACAAGGATATCGACGGCGTGTTCGTCGAGGGCGAGGCGGGATTCAAGGAAGCGCGCGACTTCATGCGTATGCTGATGCCCAGCCAGGCGAAGAAGGTGCAGCTCTACCGCGAGCCGACGCCTCTGTTCGTCAAGCACCGGGTCGAGGACCACCTTTCGCAGATCTATTCGCCGGTCGTCCCCCTGCGCTCGGGCGGATACCTGGTGATCAACCAGACCGAGGCGCTGGTCGCCGTCGACGTGAACTCCGGTCGCTCCACCCGTGAGCGGAACATCGAAGCCACGGCGCTGAAGACCAACATGGAGGCCGCCGAGGAGACCGCGCGGCAGCTGCGCCTTCGCGACCTCGCGGGCCTGGTCGTCATCGACTTCATCGACATGGATGAGTCGAAGAACAACCGCGCCGTCGAAAAGAAGCTGAAGGACAGCCTGAAGGACGACCGCGCCCGCGTTCAGATGGGCAAGATCAGTCCCTTCGGCCTGATGGAAATCAGCCGCCAGCGCCGCCGCACCGGCGTCCTGGAAGGCACCACCCACGTCTGCGAGCATTGCGCCGGCACCGGCCGGGTTCGCTCGGTAGAGTCCAGCGCGCTGGCTGCGCTGCGCACCCTGGAGATCGAGGCCCTGAAGGGGGGCGGCGAGGCGAACCTGAAGGTTCCCCGCGCGGTCGGGCTCTACATCCTCAACGAAAAGCGCGCCCACCTGGCGCGGCTGCATTCCACGCTGGGCCTCTTCGTCACCGTGGTGATCGACGACGACGTCGCTCACGCCGAGTGCCAGATCGAGCGCACCTCGATGGAAACCCGCGCCGAGCACGCGCCCATCGCCGCCCCCTCGGTGGCCTACGAGCCCATGGTCGACGACGGCTATGACGACGAGGCCGTCGAGGACGAGGAAGACGAGGACGAAGAAGAGGCGATCGAGCGCGAAGACACCGACGACGACCAGCCGCGCGCCGCGGTGCGCCCGTCGCGCGATGACGCCGAAGGTCACGACGAGGA
>JBOHKZ010000344.1:0-6909 GCA_050729355.1 Phenylobacterium sp.
GATCGGCGCCGCCCAGGCCGGCCGCTACATCGCCGAACTGAAGGACCACCTCGACGATCTGCGCGCCGAGGAGCAGAGGGCCGGATGGTCGCCGAACGACGCTGACGCCCGCGCGATGCGGCGGCTGGGCTATGTCGACGACCTGGCCGAGGCGATGATCGCGCGCCGGGAGATGCGATCCTGGAGCGCTCGTGCTCCGGCCGCGGCCTATGTCGTGGCGCCGTCAGTCATCCTCGCAGCGGCCACCGCGCTCTGGCTGGCCGCCCTCGTTGGCGTCTGCAGCTGGCTCCGAGCCCATGCGGCCTGGGAACCGGCAGATTTGCCAGCACGCATCCGGCCCTTCGCTGACGGGGCCGCGTGGTTCAGCAACACGACGCTGGCGATGGTGCTGGGTTGGGGCCTCGCGGCGAATGCGATCCGCCAGCGGGCGCCGCTCATGTGGCCGATAGTTGGACTGGTTGTGCTGGCGGCGGCCGGCGCTGCGCTGCAGGTTGGCGTGACCCTTCCCGTGGGCGGCGCGCCGGGCGAGATCGACCTGGGCTCGGGGCCGGGCGGATCGCCCTTTGCGGGCTACTGGGGCCGCTTCGCCTTCAACCTGGCGGCGACCGCCGCGCCCTACGCGCTGTTCCATCTCTGGCGCGGCGCGCACCGCGCCCAGAGCCAGTCGTAACGCTCTGCGCTTCGACCCCGCCTAGAGATCCGCGCAGGTGTTCGGGTTGACCGAGGTGTGCTCGATGCGGCTCCAGGCGCCCTTGGTGTTGGTGAAGAGTGCGGTGGCTTGGCCCGTCTGGGGCTGCTGGAACTTCTGATCGAAGCCGCTGAAGTTCAGCGCGGCGACCACCTTGGCGCTGACGCCCTTGGCGGTCTCGTCCGGCGTGATGGTCCGTTCGGCTTTGCAGGTGACCTCGAAGCCCTGGCACTTCTGGCCCTCGGCCTGGCTCTGACACAGCTTGTCGCTCTTCAGGATCTCCTGGCGCCAGGTCAGGATCTCTTTGTCCAACCCTGCGAACTTGTCGGCGCCGGCGGCCGACTTGTCGGCCTGGCTGCAGGCGCCCAGCATCAATAGAGCCGCGATGGCGGCCGCACGTCTCATCAAGATCGTCGCTCCAAATCCGGTGGCGCGTTGTGGAACCCTACCCCTGCGGCAGGAGTGTGACGCTCAATTAAAACGCGCTTCTCAGTCGAGGGCCCCGATGTAGGGCAGGCCGCGATAGGCTCCAGCCGCGTCCATCCCATAGCCCACCAGAAAGCGCGGCGGCGCCTCCCAGGCGACAAAGTCGGGCTCGATTGCCCGCTGGGTGGGCCAGGGCTTCCGAGCGAAGACGCTGGTCAGCACCTGGCTGGCGCCCGCATCGCGCACCAGGCGGGCGGCCTCGGAGAGGGAAAGACCGGTGTCGAAGACGTCGTCGACGACCAGCGCCGTCCGTCCGACCAGCGGGCGCTGCAGGTCGGCGCGCACCTCGCAGCGGCCGCGGCTCGCGCGGTCGTCGCCGTAGGAGGCCAGCCACAGCGCGTCGAAACCGATATTGCGGCCGTGCCGCGACAGCGCCCGCGTCAGGTCCGAGCAGAACCACAGGCCGCCGGTCAGCAGGCAGACCGCCACCGCCTGGTCGTCGATGCGCGGCGCGATCTCTCGGGCGAGCGCGTCGACGCGCGCCGCCACTTCGTCTTCGGAAAGAAGGACGGTGGGAACTGGCTCAGTCATGTTGCGGCAGGGCGTCCTTGGAACCGGGCGGCAGGGGTTGGGCCTCGGTCGGGACCAGGGAGGCGGCGTGCTCGCCGGCCGGCTCCGCGGCGACGGGCGCATGCACGGCGTCCGGACCGTGCGGCGCGCCCTTCTCCGGCGCGTCGAAAGCGATCTCGAGGTCGTGGACCGACGCCGGCGGATCGACGATGGCGATGGCGAAGTGCCGCGTGGCGCGGGCCGGAACACCGGCGTCCAGCGGGGTGGCGACCTTCACGGCCACCGGCTTGCCCGATCGGTCCAGCAGGCTGATCCGCAGGGCCGGCGCCGAAACCGGCGTGTCGTGCACGCTGCGGATGGCGCCGGTCACCGCCAGCACCGGGCGGCCGCCCTGGAACACCGGCTTGGCGCTGACGCCCTCGATCACCAAGCCCAGCGCATTCACCGGCAGGCCGATTCCCGCGTAGGCTGTCTGGCTGGCCGGCAGGAGCTGCACGACCTGGCTGCGGAAGACGATGGCGCTGGCGATCAGCCCGACGATGACGACGCCGGCCACCGCCCACACCACCACCTTGCCGGCCGCTTCCTGCTTGGGCGCGGCGCGGACAGCCCTCGAGGCGGCGAACGTGGTCGCGGCCTCGATAGGCGAGACGACGAGGTCATCCTCGACCGAGGGGACGAAGGGTTCCGGCTCCGGTTCAGGCGCGGGTTTTGGCGGCGGGGGCGCGGCCGCGGGCGGCGCATCTTTCACCGCCGTCCAGCGCGCCCCGCAGCTCGTACATTTCACCAGGCGTCCAGCCGCCGGCACCTTCGCGTCGTCCACGAAATAGCTGGTGGCGCACTCTGGACAGGTCAGTATCATGACAGTCGAATCGGACGTCCCGTAAACCTCCTCCCGAGGTCGCCGATTTCGGCCTCCATGTCCAGAAACCCCCGCGCCGCACCGGCGAACATGCCCGCCGACGAGGTTGTCCGTTTCGACGACGTTTCAATGCGTTACGGGCGCGGTCCCGACGTCTTGCGCGATCTGGACTTTTCCCTGGCGCCGGGCTCGTTCCATTTCGTCACCGGACCTTCGGGCGCCGGCAAGAGCACGCTGCTGAAGCTCATCTATCTGGCCGCGACCCCGTCAAAGGGCATGGTCCACCTGTTCGGCCACGACACCGCGATGGTCGACGCCCAGACCCGGCCGAGACTTCGCCGGCGCATCGGCGTGGTGTTCCAGGACCTGATGCTGCTCGAGCACCTCTCGACGTTCGACAACGCCGCCCTGCCGCTGCGGATCGGCGGCCACAAGCCGTCCGAGTACCGCGCCGACGTCGCCGAACTGCTCTCCTGGGTCGGCCTCGGCGAGCGGATGCACGCCATGCCCGCGACCCTGGCGGGGGGCGAGAAGCAGCGGCTGGCGATTGCCCGGGCCGTGGTCAACCGGCCCGAGATCCTGCTGGCCGACGAGCCCACCGGCAACGTCGACCACGAAATGGCGCTGCGCATCTTCCGCCTGTTCGTGGAGCTCAACCGGCTGGGTACGACCGTGGTGATCGCCACACATGACCAGGACCTGGTGGCCCGCTCCGGCAAACCCGTCCTGCACCTGGAAGGCGGCCGGCTGGAGAGCCGCGCGGCGCACAGCGCGGCGGCGACGCCATGAGCGAACTCTTCGACGTCGCCAGTTGGCGCCCGGCGCCCTTCCTGCCCGAGCGGGAGAGCCGTGACGCGGCGCTGATCTTCGTGGTGGCCGTGCTCTGTTTCCTGGCCTGCCTGACCGCCATGGGCGTCATCGCCGCCGACCGCGCCGCTCGTGGCTGGACCGGGCAGCTCACCGGCGAGGCCACGGTCATCGTGCGGCCCCGCGGCGGCGAGACGCCGGACGCTGCGGCGGCCCGCGGCGCGGAGGCGCTGGCTGGCGTCACCGGGGTCACCGAGGCTCGCGCCCTCGAGCCCGCCAAGGCCTACGATCTGATCCGTCCCTGGCTGGGCGACGTGAGCGACCTGGCCGACCTGCCGGTGCCAAGGCTGGTCGCCGTCAGCCTCGACCCCAAGCGGCCCGCGACGGCGGCGGCGCTGCGCCAGGCGCTGAAGAGCCAGGACGTCGATGCGACGGTCGATGACCACAGCGTCTGGATCAAGGATATCCGCCGCGCGGGCGGCGTGGTGCGCTGGCTGGGGACCGGCGTCTTCGCCCTCATCGCGACCGCCGCGGCGGCCGTCATCGCCTTCGCCACCCGGGCAGGCCTCGCCGCGCGCCGTGACGTGGTCGAGGTGCTGCACCTGGCCGGCGCTGAGGACGGCTATATCGCGCGCCTGTTCCAGGTGCGGTTCGCGCGACTGGCGGGCGTCGCCGGCCTGATCGGAGCGACCGGCGCAGGTCTGGTCGGGGCGATCCTGCGACTGATGGGCGGGGGCGAAGGCCTGACGCCAGCCCTGCCGATCGCCTGGAGCGACCCCCTGGCCGTGCTGCCCTGCCCGCTGTTCGCGGCCCTGGTCGCAGCGGCGGCCGCGCAGGCCACCGCCATCCGCCTGATCCGGGACATGCGATGAAGGGCGTCGCGGCCTTCCTGGTCCTGGTGTTGATCTGGACCGCGGGCCTGTTCGCCTTCGCAAACCGCGTCCAGCAGTCCACGCCGCTTCCAGAACCGCTACCGGCCGAGGGCATCGTGGTGCTCACCGGCGCCAATTCCAACGTGCGCATCCGCGCGGCGGTCAACCTCCTGGCCGAGCGCCTGGGCAAGCGGGTGCTGGTCTCCGGCGTCAATCGCGACGTGACGCGCGAGGAACTGCGCAGCGCCTCCAAGACGGTGCGCCGGCTCTACGACTGCTGCGTCGACCTGGGCTTCACGGCGGCCGACACGGTCGGCAACGCCCGCGAGACCGCGGAGTGGGCGCGCGCCATGCGCTACGAGAGCCTGATCATCGTCACCTCGGACTACCACATGCCGCGCGCCATGCTGGAGCTGCGCGCCGTGCTGCGCCCGCCGATGTCGCTGCAGACCTATGCGGTGGCCACGCCGGCCCTGAAGTCCCGCGGCTGGTGGCGCTCGCCGCGCGCTGCACGGTTGATGGTGGTGGAGTATTGCAAGTATCTGGCGATCCTTGGCCGCGAGGCGGTGCTGGGGTTAGGCCCCCGCGAAGCCCCCGCGGCGCAATCCAAAGGCTGAACTTGCTCACCTTCCGCTCCCTGCTCTACGTCGCGTCGTTCTACATCTGGTCGGTGTTCTGGGTGCTGCTGATCTCGCCCCTGATGCTGGGACCCAGGATCTGGATGGTGCGCTCGTGGCGGATCTGGTCGTGGGTGGTCATGGGCCTGCTGGCCATCTGCGGCATCAAGGTAGAGCTGCGCGGCGCGCAGTACATCCCCAAGGGCGCCGCCCTGATCGCCCCCAAGCACCACTGCATGCTGGACGTCTTCGCCCAGTTCGCCTGGCTGCCGGACAGCTGCTTCGTCACCAAGCAGGAGCTGATGTGGATCCCGTTCTTCGGATGGTACGCATCGAAGGCCCGGATGATCGCGGTGGACCGCGCGGGCCACGCCACGGCGCTGCGCAAGATGGTCGCCGAAGCCAAGGTCCGCTTCGCCGCCGGCCGCCAGCTGGTGATCTTCCCTGAAGGCCATCGGGGCGAACCGGGCGTCGCTGGCGACTACAAGCCCGGCATAGCCGCCCTCTACCGCGAACTGAACGTGCCCGTGCATCCGGTGGCGACCAACGCCGGCGTCCACTGGCCGGCCCACGGCTTCAAGCGCCGGCCGGGCGTCATCGTCTACGAATACCTGGAGCCGATTCCGCCCGGCCTGAAGCGCGCCGAATTCATGCGGATCCTGGAAGAGCGGATCGAGACGGCCTCGACGGCGCTGCTGCCGCTCTAGGCCTCGCGCGCCTCGACCAGGGTCAGCATCTCCTCCATGCACCGGTCGTGGATGCCTTCGGCGCGCAGATGCTCGACGAGGTCGCGCAGGTAGTCCTCGTTGCGGCCGGAAAGGCCCACCGCGCCGGTGATCAGCTCGGCCTGCCGTTCGAGGCTGAGTGCGCCCGCCCACTGCGGGTGATGCACGTCGGAGAGGAACACCAGGCATTCGACCCGGCGGCCGTCCCCCAGCCGCACGAACCGGCGCCCCTCCACATAGGTCTCCGTCGGCTGCTCGCGCTCCACCAGATAGCCATAGGTCGCCGGCCAGTCGGCTTCCGCTACCCTGTAGGCCATGCCGCGCACCGATCCGCCGGGCGCCAGGCCCAGCACCAGGCCCGGGCGTTCGTAGGTGCCACGGTGGTGGACGGAGTAGATGCAGAACGCCCGCCGCCGCCCGGCCAGCGTCGCCGGCGCCCGCTCCTCGAACGGAAAGCCCGGCCGCCACATCAGCGAGCCATAGCCGAAGACCCAGCGCTCGCCCGACATCCCGCCCCGCGATAAGAGAAAGTCCATGTCTCTGCACGATCTGCCGTCGCCCCGCAAACCGAGCCGCATCGGCCTCTATGCGCCCTTCATCCTGCTGCTGATCGGCATCGTCGCCTGGAGCGGCTTCTGGTTCTGGGCCAGGGGCGAGGCGCAGTCGCGCATCGACGCGGCGGTCGCCGACCTGCAACGGGCCGGCTACGCGGTCACCTGGAAGCAGCGCACCCTGGGCGGCTACCCCTTCCGCATGGACGTGACCTTCACCGACTTGAGCGCCCGCGAGCCGTCCGGCTGGGCGATCACCACGCCGCGGCTGGAGGCGGAGGCCTTCATGCATGCCCCCGGCCACTGGATGGTGGCCGCCCCGCAAGGCCTGACCTTCGTGCGGCCGGTGGGCGGCCCTGTCCTGGTCAAGGCGACCAACCTGCGGGCCAGCCTGACCAACCTGGACAAGCGTCCGCCGAGCTTCTCCTTCCAGGCCGTGAAGCCTGCCTTCGAGCCGCAGCCGGGCGCCCAGCCCTTCGCGCTCAGTTCCGCCGATCTGGTGGAATTCCACCTGCGCCCCGGCCCGGACGACGAGGGCGGGGTGTTCGCTGAGGTCAAGAACGGCAAGGCGCGGCTCTCCGGTCTCCTGGGCCGCATCGCCGGCGAGAAGCCGGTCTCGCTGACCTGGAACTCGACGCTGTCGAAGATGAGCGCCTTCGAGGGCAAGACCTGGCCGGACGCCGTGCGCCACTGGACCGCCGCGGGGGGGCGGATGAACGTACGCGAGGCGGGCCTCACCGCCGGCGACGCGCTGGTCGGCGCCAAGGCCGGCGCGCTCAGCGTCGGCAGCG
>JBOHKZ010000345.1:0-11019 GCA_050729355.1 Phenylobacterium sp.
GCGTAGACCACGACGAGCGCTGGGCCGGCCAGAAACCCGAGCTGGCTGTCGGACAGGCGCAGCTCCTGGCGGATCGGCTCCATGAGGAATCCAAACAGCGCCCGGTCCGCCTGGTTGAAGGTGTAGATCGTCAGAAGCAGGAGGGTGACGTAGCGTTGGTAGCCGCGCGAGATCTGCAAGGGCGCGGTCATGACTATGCGGCGATCCTTGTAAGGACGCGACCGGGCCGCGCCGACGTCAGTTGGTTGTCCTGGTAGACGATCTGGCCATTGACCATCACCAGGCGAACCCCCTTGGCCGGGCGCGTCGGTTCTTCGAACGTGGCCATCGCATCGATCTCGGCGGGATCGAACACCACCAGATCCGCATAGGCGCCGACCGCGACCCGGCCGCGGCCCTGGAGGCCAAAGCGTTCAGCAGGCAAGCTCGTCATGCGCCGAACCGCCTCCTCAAGGGTAAAGAGCTTGCGCTCCCTGACATAGTGCCCAAGGACCCGCGGAAACGTGCCCCACAGCCTCGGGTGCGGAAACGCGTCATGGGGCAGGCCGTCGGATCCGATCATGCAGCCGGGGTGGGCCAGAATGCGCGAGACGTCCGCCTCATCCATCATGTGATAGATCGCACCCCCCGGCATGAGGCGTTGCGCGGCCTCCAGGCGGTCGACCTCCCATTCCGCGGCGAGGTCGTCCAGATCACGCCCGGAACAGTTCGGCAGGGCGTCGGACCAGGTGATGGTGACCTTGGACGACTTCAGGATCGGCGCGATCAGAAGCGCCGAGGAGCCCGCTGTATAGGGATAGGCGTCGAAGGACACGTCCTGGCGCGAGGCGGCCTCGTCGATCAGTCCGAGCGTCTCAACGCTTCGACCGAAATTCGCCGCGCCCATGCATTTGTGATGCGAGACGACCAGCGGCGTTTTCGCCTGCCGGGCGGTTTCGAAGCTTTCCTCGAGCGAGGTCGCGACGTCGTCATCCTCGTTGCGCATATGGGTCGTGTAGATTCCCCCGCGCCGGTGGACGGGCTGAAGCACGCGCACGACCTCCCTCATGGTCGCCGCATTGGCCGGCGGGTACCACAGGCCGCTGCTCAGCCCGATGGCGCCGCTCTCCATCGCCGCGTCCAGAATGTCTGCCATGGCCTCCGCTTCGGCCGCAGTGGCCGGCCGCGAGAGGTCGTCCATGACGCTGGCGCGAAGCGTTGAGTGACCGACCAGCAGCGCGGCGTTGACGGCCGCGGGATGCGCCTCAAGCGCCTGGACATAGGCCTTGAAGGACGTGAAGCGAAACGCCGGCGCGTCGCCATGATCGAGCACGTTGAGCGGCGCTGGCGGGTCGTCCGTGACAAGCGGCGCCAGACTGACACCGCAGTTGCCGGCGACCACCGAGGTGACGCCCTGGGTGACCTTCGCCGCCATGGCGCGGTCGATGAGCAAGGCGTTATCGTCGTGGCTGTGGACGTCGATGAAGCCCGGGGCGACCGCGAGACCCCGCGCGGGCACGTCCTTGGCGCCCCTGACGTCGCCATCGCGACCCACGAACGAAATCCGATCCCCGCTTATTCCAATATCGGCCTCATAGGCCGGCGACCCGGAGCCATCGATCACCTGCGCATCGCGGAGAACCAGGTCGTAGAGCAGGCTCATCACACAGCCCTCCTTAAAACGTTATGGGACGGCGCGACGTCGATGCCGGCCTTGGCGCAGCTCCACGGTCATGCGGCGACCGCGGCGCGGCGCCGCAAATCCGAAAGGGGCCGTCGCCACAGAGGGCGACGGCCAGTTCGGCCTGGCCGCGCGGCGAGTCGGCCGACGGTCAGACAGGGGAACGCTCTGCCGACGGTGAACCTGCGCCGTCACCGGCTGTCCGTGACGCCCTCGGCGAACCTGTCCGCTCGAGACCGCCGCCAGGGTCAACGGAACTTGGCTTCAAAGCTGACGCCGACGGTTCTCGGCTGGAGGATGACGAACTGAGGGGTCACGGGGTGATAGTTGTTCAACAGGCCGATATAGGCGTGCGAGTTCGTCACGTTCTTCACATAGAGCGAGGCGGTGTATTTGTCGGTTCCGATGCCGGTTCGCAGGTCCAGGACGCTGTAGGACGACATGGGCTCGGGCTTGGCCTTGCTCGGAAGGTAGTTGTAGATCTTGCCGACGTATCTGTAATCGCCGCCGAACATCAGCGAGACGTCGTCGTTCAAGGGAACCTCATAGTCGGCGCTGAGGGACGAACTCCACTGCGGCGTCAGCGGCAGCTGGTCGCCGGCCTTGCCGCTGATCGTGGGCGCGTCGTCTTTCAGGTGTGCGTCCGTGTAGCTCACGGTCCCACGTACGGAGAGCCCCTGGACCGGCCGGTAGTCGAAGCTGGTCTCCACCCCGTCGCTGACCGCGCGCCCGCCATTGCCCGGATAGGTGAGGCCCTGAGGGCTGATGACCGACAGTTGGATCTTCTTCCAGTCCGTGTGGAACACGGCGACGTTGAGGGTGAGCCTGTTGTCCAACAGCGTCGTCTTGAGGCCCGCTTCATAGTTGATGAGCTTGTCGGCCTCATAGGACGGCGGAATGCCCGTCAGGGCGACGTTCGGCCCGCCCGGGCGGTAGCCGGAGGCCGCGCGCAGATAGATCATCGACGATGTGTTGAAGCGGTATCGCGCGTTGCCCATCCAGCTGACGACGGATTCGTCGGACTTGGCGTGTTGATTGACCCCGCTGCCCAAGGGGACGCTGATGAATTGCGAGAAGGTCTCCTTGTCCGACGTGTAACGCAGGCCGCCGGTGACATCGAGGTGCTCGGACAAGGTCCAGGTCGCGTTGCCGAACACCGCGACTTCGTCGAAATCCGAAGGCCAGTAGACGTAGAGGAGGCCTCTGTCCCCATTGATGGGCGCGCCCGCGAGGGTGAAGGCGCGGAGGTTCTGAACGTTCAGGCCTTCCTCGCGGGTGTAGAAGCCGCCGACCATCCACTGCAGGACGCCCGTGCCGGGCGAGGTCAGGCGCACCTCTTCCGTGAATTTCCGGACCTTCCCATCGACCGTGATCGGCAGGGTGGCCGGCACGTTGACGCCGTTGTTGATCAGCCGCACGAGGCCGCCGAAATTCTCGGTGGCGTCCTGGGTCGCGATGTTGTGGATGCGCGACCAACTCGTCGCACTGGAGAGGGTGGCGAAGTCGAGGTCGTAGGTGGCTCTGAGCGCATAATATTGAACGCGCTGCTTGAAGGCCTCCGGGGTCACGGTCGATCGCGCCCAGTCGCCGTAGACGGGCTCGCGCGTCGCCTCGTTGACAGAAACGGCCGCGTTGCCGTCGGCATTCACATTCTGGAACATGGCGGTGGCTTCGACGCGCAGCCGGGGGGCGGGCGTCCACACCAGCGCCGCGCGGGCGCCGCCCTGATCGTAGTCGTTCTCGTGGCGCACCCCCAGGCCGACGTTGGTGATGTAGCCGGGGGCGTTGTGATAGAAGCCGCTGATCCGGACGGCCAGCTGATCGGCGATGAGCGGCGCGCTGAGCGCCGCGTGCCCGGAGCCGCCGAGGCGTCCCGTCCCCTCTGTCGCCTCCAGCCCGCCCCCGATGTCGATCTCCCGCCCGCTCAGGGACGGTTGCTTCAGGACGTACTTGATGACCCCGCCCATGCCGGACGCACCATAGAGCGTGCCCTGGGGGCCGTTGAGCACCTCGATGCGGCTGAGGTCGTAGGGCGCGAGATCCAGCATCCCGGCGTTGGTGCCGGTCGCGCCGTACGAGGCCCCCAAGGGCGTGTCGTTGACGTAGGTGGCGACAAGGGGCGAGCCGCCCAGGAGCACCTGGTTGGACGTGGCGATGCCGCGCAAGGTGAAACGCGTCTGGCCGGGCGACCCGCCGGTCTGCACCACCAGACCCGGCACGAATCCCGAGAGGTCCGCGACGGAATTGGCGTGCAGAGTCTCGAGGGTCTCGGCGGAAAGCACGCCGATCGATGACGGAACTTCTTGGAGCCGCTGACTCCGCTTCTCCGCGGTGACGATGATCTCGCTCACTGCGCCTGGGGCGGTCTTCGTGGAAGCCTGGCCGTCGGCCTGCGCCACGGCGGTCCCGGCGAAGAGCAGCGATGCGGGGACGCAGCCGGCCAGAAGCAGGCTGCGAAAGCGCCGGGTCGGGCTGAGTGTGGCTCTGAGCATGGATGGTCCCCCCTGATGTTCTGCTCAATCCCGGACCCCCATTGTGGGTGTAACCGGACCTATTGGGAGAAATTATATCCCTAGGGGCAAAACTAGCCTGTCGACGCCTTGCGAACAGTCGACTTCGACGCCTATCCTGGTGACTGCAGGTCAACGACTTCGGCCGTCACACCCGACGCCCCGTCGTCGAGCGGTTTCGCAAAGGCTTGGCGATGAAGACGCCTCTTCCCCCGTTCGCCGCCATCAAGGCTTTCGACGCCTTTGGCCGGCTCGCAGGCGTGCGCAAGGCGGCGCAGGCGCTCGGCGTGAACCACGCCATCGTCAGCCGCCACCTGCGCGCGCTTGAGGACCACCTGGGGGTGGCCTTGATCGAGCGACCCACGAATGTCCTGACCGCGGAGGGTCGTTCGTATCATCGGCGCGTGGCGATGGCGCTCGCCGAACTTGAGCAGGCCACCGACGCGGTCGCCGGCCGCCAGGAGCACAGATTGCATATCTGGTGCGCGCCAGGCTTCGCCTATCACTGGCTGACGCGAAGGCTGGCGGGCTTTCGCGCATCCCATCCGCTGATCGATCTGGACCTGCGGCCGGCGGACGTGAGCCCGGGCCTGGGGGCGAACGAAGCTGACGGCGACATACGCTACGTCCGCGACGGAGAGGGGCTCTCTCCGCAGCCCGGCGTGCGCGGACTCGAATTGGCCCGCCCCGCGGTCTACCCCGTCGCCAGCCCGAGATGCGCCGAGCAACTGGCGGAGCGCATCCACACGGCGGAGGATTTCCTGGCGGCGCCGCTGATCCTGGAAAACGACGACATGGAATGGCGGGCCTGGCTTCGCCTGCAGGGCGTGGCGACCGGTGAATTGAAGCCGGTCGCGCGGCTGTGGCATGCCCATGTGGCGCTTGTGGCCGCCCGTGAGGGCCAAGGCGTCGCCCTGGCGAATGACTACCTGGTCGGCGACGATTTGGCTGCGGGCCGGTTGGTGCGTGTCGTTCCGACAGACCGACGCATCCAGGACGCGGTCATCGGCGGTTATGCCTTCTTTGCGCGTGAGGACCGATGGCGGAAGGACCCGATCATGCGCTTTCGCAATTGGCTGAAGGCCGAGGTCAGCGCTTGACCGTCCTCTCCGCGGCGGCCGCAAGACGACCCGTGCCCGAACCGCAGCCGGTCTTCTTTGACGATGAGATGATCTATGCGGGCGCGAGCCCGGCCGTGCTGATCGAAGCCCTCCGCGAGGCCTTTGCGGAAGGGGCCGAGACCCCGGAGCGGATGCATTTCGCCCTGAACGAAACCGATACGCTTCTCGTCATGCCGGCGTGGCGGACGGGCCAAGCCATCGGCGTGAAGGTCGCGACGGTGATGCCCGGGAACGCCGACGAGGGCCGGCCGACTGTGGACGGCGCCTACCTGCTCCTCGACGGACGGACCGGGGCCGCCCGCGCGGTTTTCAGGGCCGCAGCGCTCACCCAGGTCCGCACGGCCGCTGTGTCCGCCCTTGCGTGCTCCGCCATGGCCCGGCCTGACGCAGCCCGTCTTTTGATGATCGGCACGGGCGCCTTGGCGCCCCAACTGATCCGGGCGCATCTCGCCGTGCGGCCCATCCATGAGGTGGCGATCTGGGGACGATCGAACGCTAAGGCGAGAGCGCTGGCCGACGCTCTGGGCGACCTGGCCTGCGACCTGACGATCTCGAGCGATCTCGCCCGGAGTGTCCCGCAGGCGGATATCGTGAGCTGCGCCACCCTGAGCCGGGCGCCGCTCGTCTTCGGCCGCGACGTCCGTTCCGGAACCCACATCGACCTGGTCGGAAGCTTCAAGCCCTCCATGCGGGAAGCGGATGGAGACCTGGTCGGCAAGGGCAGGGTCGTTGTCGACAGCTGGACGGCGCTGTTCGAGTCCGGCGACCTGGTCCAGGCCCGGGCGGAAGGCGTTCTGCGGGAGGCTGAGGTTCGCTCGCTCGCCGAGGTCCTGAAGCGCCCGGCCGGCGCCCGCCAATCGGCGGACAAGATCACGGTGTTCAAGTCCGTCGGAACCGCCTTGTCCGACCTGGCGGTCGCCGCCTTGCTCTATGCTCGCCGACCTCTCGATCCTTGATCGTCGCGCCGCACGGCGCCCGCCGCGTCACCCCTTTGCCAACTGAGGAGACCGCCGCGGAGGGCTCGCGTGCCCGGTGGGGTCGCGGCCGGTCACGAGTGACCGGAGAATGCGCCAAGGCTCACAGCCCGATGCAGGTCAGTTTCATATCGAGGTAGTCGTCGACGCCATGCCGCGAACCTTCCCGCCCAAGCCCGGATTGCTTGACGCCTCCGAACGGGGCGACCTCGGTCGAAACCACTCCGGTGTTCAGGCCCACCATCCCGTAGTCGAGGGCTTCGCTCACGCGCCAGCTGCGGCTGAGATCGCGCGTGAAGAGATAGGCGGCCAGACCGGCCGGCGTGTCGTTGGCCATACGGATCGCCTCGGCTTCGTCCTCGAAGCGCACGAGGCCGGCGACGGGCCCGAAGGTCTCCTCGCGGCAAAGCCGCGCCCCGGGGGCCACGTCGGCGATGACGGTCGGTGTGAAGAACAGAGGCCCTGCCGGATGAGCGGCGCCGCCCGTCAGCAGTCGGCCGCCGCCAGCTATGGCGTCGGCGATATGTCCGCGCACCTGCGCCACAGCCCGTTCGTTGATCAACGGCCCCTGGTCCGTAGGTCCATCAAGACCCGGTCCCACCACCAGTTGGCTCGCACGGGCGGCCAAGCGCTCGGCGAATTTCTCGAAGACGCCCGCCTGAACGAGCAGGCGGTTGGCGCAGACGCAAGTCTGTCCCGTGTTGCGGAATTTCGAGGCGAGGGCGCCCTCTACGGCCAGGTCGAGATCGGCGTCGTCGAAGACGATGAACGGCGCGTTTCCCCCCAGTTCGAGCGATACGCGCTTCACGGTGCCCATGCAGCGCGCCGCCAAGGTCTTTCCCACCGCTGTGGACCCGGTGAACGTGAACTTGCGGATCCTGGGATCGTCGGTCAGCACCTCTCCGATCGGCTCCGCATCTCCCGTGACCACATTAAAAACGCCCGGCGGCGCCCCGGCCGCTTCGCCCAACCGGGCGAGCGCCAGGGCGGACAGCGGCGTGAGTTCAGAGGGCTTGACGACGATGGTGCAGCCGACAGCGAGGGCGGGCCCCACCTTGCGCGTGATCATGGCCAGTGGAAAATTCCACGGCGTGATCGCAGCCACCACGCCCACGGGCTGGCGGCTGACCAGCAGGCGTCGGTTCGACTGGTGAGGCGTCAGAAGTTCGCCCTGGACCCGGCGGGCCTCTTCCGCAAACCACGCCAGGAACGCTGCAGCGTAGGCCACTTCCCCCAGGGCCTCGGCCAGGGGCTTGCCCTGCTCCGCGGTCAGGATCCGGGCTAGATCATGCGCATGGACGAGCATGAGGTCGCGCCAGCGATGGAGCACCTCGCCGCGCTCCTGTCCGGTCCGGGCGCGCCATGCCGGCAGCGCGGCGTGCGCCGCGGCCACCGCCTCCAGGGTCTCCTCGCGGCCCAGATTGGCGACGATCGCGACACGCGCGCCGGTCGCCGGGTTGATGACGTCGAAGCCGGCCTCGCTCCCGATCCAGGTTCCCCCGATGAAGGCCGCCGAACGCAGCAGATCCTCATTCGCAAGGCCAAGGTCCGCCGCCGTCATGCGGACCGGCCGTCTGCCAGGGTCTCGTAGCTCAGCGCCGTTTCGAGCGCGTCCAGGCCCTCCGTCAGGATGGCGTCGCTGACGGTCAGGGGCGCCAGAATGCGGATCGTCTCACCGTGAGGTCCACAGGTGAGCAGGATCAGGCCGGCCTGCAGGGCGCGCACGCAAACCCGCTTCGCCACCGCGCCGTCGGGTCCCTGGTCCCTGCCGCCAACGTCGAACCCGATCATGGCGCCGTACCCGCGAATCCCGGAGACGGCGGCCAAGTCGTTCCGACGTTCGAACTGCGCCAGGCGCGCTCGAATTCGCGCGCCGATCTCGTTGGCCCGGTCGACCAGTCGCTCTTCGGCGATGATATCAAGGACGGCCAGGCCCGCGGCGCAGCCCAAGGGTGAACCACCGTAGGTTCCGCCCAGACCGCCGGGATCGACCGCGTCCATGATGTCCGCCCTGCCGATCACGCCGGACAGCGGCAGACCGCCGCCCATGGACTTGGCGATCGCGACCAGGTCCGGCGAGACTCCGGAATGCTCGATGCCGAACATCCTTCCGGTGCGCGCGAAGCCCGATTGGACCTCGTCGGCGATCAGCAGGATGCCATGCTCGGTGCAGAGCTCGCGCAGCGCCTGCAGCAAAGGCGCCGGGGCGACATTGAAGCCGCCCTCGCCCTGGATCGGCTCGATGATGATCGCGGCGACCTGGCGAGGGTCCACATCTGCCGAGAACAGGAAGTCGAGCGCGCGGAGGCTGTCCTCCACGCTGCGGCCATTCGAGAGGGTTGGAAACGGTATGTGATAGATTTCGCTGGGAAAGGGCCCAAAGGTTCGCTTGTAGGGGTTGAGCTTGCCGGTCATCGCCGACGCCAGGAGCGTGCGGCCATGGAATGCCCCGGTGAAGGCGATCACGGCGGGGCGGCCGGTCGCGGCGCGCGCGATCTTCACCGCATTCTCGGTCGCCTCCGCCCCCGTCGTGAAGAGGACGGTCTTGGCGGGTGCGCTGAACGGCGCCAGCGCGTTCAGCCGTTCCGCCAGGGCGACATAGGATTCGTAGGGCGCAACCTGGAACGCCGTGTGCGTGAAGAGATCGAGTTGCCGCCGGACGGCCTCGACGACGCGGGGGTGGCGATGGCCGACGTTCAATACGCCGATGCCGCCCACGAAATCGATGTAACGCCGTCCGTCGACGTCCCAGAGCTCGCAGTTCTCAGCACGTGCGGCATAGACGCCTGTGGATGAGCCGACCCCCCGCGGCACGGCGGCCGTGCGTCGCTCAGCCAGGTCGGAAGTGTTCACCATCGCATCGGCTCTTCTTGTGGCAGCGCCGCATGAGCTGGGCTCCGAGACCCGAACGGCTATGCTCACCGAATGCCCACTGTGAGCCCGCGCGAACAGTCGACTTCGGCGGTGACCCTGGTGACTGGAAGTCAACTGGTCTGGCGCCGTTTCGGGGGCGCAACGTCCCGATCAAAGCCCGTCTGACGGCTGCAGCTCGAGGATGTGGCGTGCCGCGACTCCCACGGAGCGCGGCCGAGACGCCGCCGCGCCGGCGATCCAGACGCCCCGTTATTTCCACACCGCGCGAGCCAGGCGCATCAGGTTGCCGCCGAGAATGCCGATGAGCGTAGCCTCGTCGTAACCCAGGTCGACAAGCCGCTGCGCGATGGCGGGTAGGGCTTCCGGCGCGAGCATCGGCAATGGCGATCCCGGGCGATATCCAAGCTCGGGCGGGAACATCTCAGGCATCTTCGCCAGCAATTCGTCGAGCTCCGAGGCGTCGTAGATATAGTCCAGTCCGATCGCCACATGCTCCGGTCCCGTGACGCTGACGACGTGGTCGATGTGGCGCACCATGTTCTCAATGAGGTCGCCACCCGGCCCAAGGAACAGGCCAATGCCGTTCAAGCCGACGACGCCGCCGCGCGCGGCGCAGGCCTTGATCACGTCGTCGGGGATGTTGCGCGGGTGGTCCCAGACAGCCCGCGCGTTGGAGTGGGAGAAAATCACAGGGTTCGGCGAATAGTCGATCAGCTCGCGGGCCGTGCGATCGCCCGTGTGAGATCCGCAGGCGAGCATGCCGCAAGCGGCCATTTCGTCCAGGATCTGGCGGCCCAGGGCCGTCAATCCCGCGTCGTCGTCCTGGCACCCGCCGCCTGCCAGGTTGCTGGTGTTGTAGGCCACGAGCATCCAGCGGACGCCGAGATCGTAGAAGAGCGGCACAAGGCTGGGCTGATCGTCGATCGCACGCATGCCCTCGATATCGAACAGGACCGCCAGCTTCCCCGCGGCCTTGGCGCGCGCGATATCGGCCGCATCATGGACCAGGACATAGTCCGTCGGACGCTGGGCCAACCAGTGGCGCATGTTGGCGAGTGTGCGCACGTGCTCTTCGATCGAGCAGTCGCCAAACCCGATGTTGAGCGTCACGGCGTCGACGCCCGCGGCTCGGCAGCGCGCCAGTTGCGGCAGGAAGCTCGTGTCGTGCGGCCGCAAGGGCATGCAGGCGTGATTGTCCCAGACGACGGCTTGTCCCATCAGCGCGGCGACGGCGGGGGAGCAGGCGAGAGCTGGAACAGACATCGGGCACCTTCGGGACGTCGGCGGCCACGTCGCGCCGATCGGATTCCCTTATGCCTCACCTCGGGGAATGAGTCTCCAATTAGAGACTCAACAGCCGCTCCAACTAGACCTCGAGCGGCGGCGCCGCGCGTTGGATGACCTCCTTCAACGCGAAGCTCGACTGAATGCGCGCGACCCCCGGGATGCGGGTCAGCACCCCGTTCATGAACGCCTGGTACGAAGGCAGGTCGCGGGCCACCACGCGGAGCAGATAGTCGGCCTCGCCGGACATCATGAAACAGGTCATGACCTCAGGCGCCTGGCGGATACGGGCTTCGAAGATTTCAAGCGCTTCTTCGGCTTGCCGCTCCAGCGAGACCGACACGAAAACGCTGAAGGCGCCGCCCAGCTGGACCTCGTCAAAGCGCGCCGCATAGCCGGTGATGAACCCATCCTCTTCCAACCGGCGCACCCGACGGAGCGTCGGGGTCATGGAGAGGCCGATCTGATCGGCGAGATCGCGCCAGCTGATGCGCCCGTCGCGGGCGAGCACCGAGAGGATGCGGCGGTCGGTACGGTCTAGCGTTTGTTGGTTTGATTGCGCCACATATCACCCGGATTGTAGTCCATACGTACCA
>JBOHKZ010000346.1:0-3832 GCA_050729355.1 Phenylobacterium sp.
GTACACGACGCGGCGCAATCTTGTCGTCGAAGAAGCCAACGCGATCTCGACCACCTACCGCCATCTGGAGAGCTTCGAAGCGCCTGGCAGCGACGTCATCCGGCGCGACCTGCTGACCTATTTGGCGGCGCGCGAAGCCTTTTCGAAAGCGGCGAGCGAACCGCAACTGGCGATCGCCGAAACTAGGACCGAGACGGCGCAGCGACGCCTCTGGACCGATATGGTGCAGGGGCTGACGGCATCCCCTGCCGCCGAGCGTGGCGCATTGGACGCGGCCGACCGGATGTTCAACCTGGCCGCCTCCCGGCGCGCCGCCATCGAGGCAGTCGTGCCCGCGACGGTCCTCTTCGGCATGGTCGGTTACGCGCTCATCGCGGCGGTTCTGATGGGCTACAGCCATTCGGTTGACCATCGCTTTCTAATTGCCAGCTCGGTGCAGTTTGTGCTGCTCGCCCTGGCCCTTGGGCTGATCGTCGATCTCGATCGACCTCGCACCGGGCCCGTCGCCGTCAATCAGGCGCCGCTTTTCCGCGCCGCGGCCTCAATCCGCAGTCTCGAGGCCCGTCGCCCAGCCGCCGCGGTCATCCCGGGCTGTTGCAAGGCGTCGTCTCCCTTGCCTCTGGCAAGTCGGGCGAAGCCGGCCTTCGCGCCGGCCGGCAGCAAGCCGGCCGCCAAGGCCTACCGCGTGGTCATCAGGCCCGTGTAGACCAGCTCGAACGGTCCCGGGTCGACCAGTTCCTCGCCGCGGAACGGCTTGTCCATGATCACGATCATGAAGATCACGATCGCGAGGAACATCGACAGCACCGCCGTCAGGATGGCGTGGACCACGACCTCCATGTCCAGCATCCAGATGATCGAAACCGTGAAGACCGCTCCAATCAGCAGCACGGTCCATAAGAGGTTCGGAATGCCGACCTTGACCTTGACCAGACGGTTGCTGCGGGATTCCACAAGCTTCTCAAACTGGCCGGACGCCCCCGCATAGGCGATCTCGTCGACCTTGATGGTGGGGTGCACGTTCAGGAGGTCCCGCTGAAATGCCGCGACGTGGGCGGTGCCGCCGACCGGCACCTTGCCCCGCGCCATCGTCGGCCAGTCCTTCTCGATCGTCTCCTTGGCGTAGGCCCGCAGATCGGTCAGCAGCTTGGTGCGATGCGGCTCGGGGAGAGCGCCGACGTCGCTGTAGAGCGCCGAAAGCGTCGAGGCTTCGCGCTCGACGAGATCGTCGGCCGCGGCGTAGTTGGCGTAGACGCCCACCGCCACCAGGCCCAGCAGGATGCCGTAGAAGACCGAGAAGCTGGCGATGTTCAGCGAGACCATCTCGTTGGTGCGGTCCTCGCCGTGGATCCACTTGTGGAAGAACGGCCGCACCGCGAACATGCCGGCCAGGCTGATCAGCATCCCGCCCACGGCGAACACGCTGCCCATCAACCAGGTGGGGTATTCATAAACCCAGGCGAACATTCAGCACCCTCGATTCAGGCCCGTCGAACACACCATGGCCGTCGTCAGCGGTCCCTGGGGCGGCTCAACATAGGCTCATCGTCGGCCGCAAGCTATGCCATGGCGCGGGAACAGAACCTGAGCCGTCGGGGTCAAGAGTCGCGCTGCGTTGCGTGGGGGCGTCTCGCCCTTGCACCACGGACTCCGCGATGGGCATCGCGCGAATGGCGCGGCGTGAAGGATGACGCCGTCTTCGCGGGTCCGAAGAGGTCCAGCGGCGCTTAGGCCTTCACAACGCAGCGCACGCAGCCATCGGACCGGATTCGAGCCGGGCGTGCCCGCGTGCGACCACGATGGCAAATTCGAGGCGCAGGTCGCGAAGGGCCGGTCGAGGAGCGGCCCGAAGTCGGACCGGGGCCAGAGCTTCGCCTGTCTGAACCGGCGCGCGATGGTGCGTGGTAAGAGGATCGGCGCGGCGGCGATCGTCGTTAAAACGTCTGCTGGCGACAAAGTCCGGTAGATGTCGAACGGGTCGTAAAGCGCATAGCCGCGCAGGACGGAAAGCCCGCCGCTCGTTCCGAACAGGCTGGAAAATTTCACCACCGCTTCGTCCGCCAGCGACGTGCCGCAGCCGAACACCACGTGGGCCGTGTCATGGGAGCGGAAAAACGTCCGCCCGTCCGCAGGCAAGGCCTCCCCCGTTTCAGACCAGGATTGCCTTCGGCGAGCGTCATGCGGGCGTCCGGCGCCTCGAAGCGATGCAGCTCAACCTCGTCTCAGCCTATGGCTTCGTGGCCAGCGCCACGAGGCTGGCGACCTGGAGTTCGAGGCGTTTGATCTCGCGCACGACGCTGTTCTTCTGCATCTCCATCCAGAACCATAGCTTGATGAGCCCGAGACTGAAGAAGGCCGCGCTCCCGACGGCGGCCCAGACCAGCATCAGGCGCAGATCCGGTTCGCGCCAAAAGCGCCATGCGGCATAGGCCGCGACGATGAACATGGTGAGGCCGCCGACCCAGGCGAAGATGGCGAAGAACCGATGCTGGCTCCGGAATGCGTCGATCGCCTCTTGCATCGGGGACAGGTCTCGCCCGAGGGCGTCGTAGGCGCGTAGGTCGTCCGGCGACAGGGCGCGTCGGATCGCCTCGTCAACATTCGTCATGTCCATCTCCTTCTAGGCTGTTCTTCAGCGTTTGCCGCGCAGCGTGCAGCCGCGACTTCACGGTTCCGGCGGCGAGCCCATGTGCCGTTGCGATCTCCTCGACGGACAGACCCTCCCCGTAATGCAGGCTCACCATCAATCTCTGGTCGACCGGCAATCTCCGGATGGCGGCGCGAAGGTCGAGACTGGCGTCCAGGCCGGCGGCGCCGTGAGCGGACGCCGGCCCCGCGAGCGTCTCCGCCGCAGCCGCTCCCACAGTGCGCCGCTCCCGTGACCGCCGACGAATGAAGTCGATCGCGCGGCGTGTCACGATCGCAAAGGCCCAACCCGGAAACCGTGCTGTGTCCTGCAAGCGCGACAAGTTCCGCGCGATGTGCAGCCAGGCGTCCTGCGTCACGTCGCCGGCTTCCTCGGCGCTGAACAGCAAGCGTTCCGCATGCTGGCGCAGCCGCGGCGTCCACCGTAGCACAAGCTGTCCGAACGCCGCCGACGACCCGGCCCGCGCCGCTGCCACCAGGAGTTCGTCGAGCACCCTTGTCGGATCGCGATCCATGGCCCTGCCGATCGGGAACAATCCTATAGTCGTGCGGGCGCGCCATTTGGTTCATCCGCCGTGGTCGGAAGCCGGCGAATCCGGCACGCGTGCGGCTGGAACATAGAACCCTCGCTGGCGCCCGCTCCGAATCTCGCCGATCTTGCCTCGATCAAGCCCCCGGAGACTCTCCGCCTTGCGCCGAGACCGAACGTGACCGCAGGACCCCAGAGCCCAGAGCCCAAGCGCCGCGCGTCCCGCCGGAAGCTGACCACGCCGGACTATCAGGCGCTCGGCGCCTTTCGCCATGCGCTGCGCAAGTTCCTCGCCTTCAGCGAAGCAGGCTCCGACGCCATGGGCCTCACGTCACAGCAGCACCAGGCTCTGCTGGCCGTGCGCGCGCACAGCGGGACCGAAGCGATGACGGTCGGCGAGTTGGCTGAATCCCTCCTGATCCGCAATCACAGCGCGCTGGGGCTCGCCGAGCGGCTGATCGAAAGGGGTCTGCTCAGACGCGCACCGTCGCCACAGGATCGCCGGCGCGTCCTGCTGTACCTGACGGTCGACGGCGCCCGCCACCTCGAGGGGATTTCACGCAACAATCTCGGCCAATTGAAAAGCACGCTGCCGGTTTTCACCGACCTGCTGCGCGCCCTCGAACAGCTCGAACTGCCGCCGCCCTCCGAGTAGGC
>JBOHKZ010000347.1:0-2942 GCA_050729355.1 Phenylobacterium sp.
GCACAGGTCCGCCGCGAGGATCCTCGCCATGCTCGGGCGGGTGATCAGCTCCAGATAGTCCCGCGCCCGAAAACGCTGGCCCGGAGGCTCCGGGGCGATGGTCTCCGGCGTGCGCCAGACCACGGTCGCCACGGCGATCGGCGTCAGCCCCACGATGAACCAGATCATCGCGCGGATGCCTTCGGCGTCGTGATAGCCCAGGCGCTCCATGATGATCGGGATCATCAGCACCATCACCGCGCCAAGGACGCCCACCGCCGCCATGACGCCGAAGATGCGGGACCGCTCGTTGTAGCTCTTGGCCAGCGTCGCGCCCCATGCGGCGTGCGAGAGGGTGAGGATCGAGACGCCCAGGTACATGACCAGCAGCCAGGCGATCAGGTAGCTCACGCCGACGCCGTCGCGGGCGACAAGCAGCATGAACAGGCCCCCCATCAGGAGGGGCGCGCCGATCACCGTCCACAGGCGGTAGCGGCCGAACCGGCTGCGGGTGCGGTCCATCAGCACGCCGAGCGCCGGCTCGATCGGCACGTCGATCATCCGCACCGTCGCGAAGGCGGCGGCCACCACGGCCAGGGCGACGCCGATGTTGGCCGCGAAGTAGGCCGGCAGGTGAACGGTCACCGCCACCGCCACGGCGCTGATCGGCAGACTGGTCGCCGAAAAGGCGAGGATGGTCTGAAGCGACAGGCGAGGGTCCTGCGTTTTCGCACCGGCCTTGTTCAAAGCGGTGTCCTCCTGAGCTGCCTTGCCGCCCGCCGGCGTTCGCCGGCGGGTGCGACCCGGATGATCTGATTGTTCAGCGACATGCGAAAGAGGCGCCCTGACCTATTCCGCCGGTTTCAGGGGCGGTTCGCCGGGGGACGCGAATGTGTCCTGCGCGGCGGCGTAGGACGCGCGCTCCTGGGCATCCAGGGCGTCCTTGATCTCGCTGTGCCGCTGGGGCGTCAGCTTGTAGCCGAAGAACACAAGGGCCCCGATCAGCACGAAGATCACCGGCGCGAAGAGGTAGCACATCTGCAGGCCGAAGATGGCCTCCGGGGTGTTCACCGCGTGCGGCTTGGGGTTGAAGCCCACCGCCTGCAGGATCGGCAGCACGATGATGGCGGTGACCGAGGTGCCGATCTTCTGGACCAGGATCACGAGGGAGTAGAGGACGCCCGCGCGTTCCTTGCCGGTGTTCAGCCGCAACTCGTCCGTAACGTCGCCGACCATGGAACGCATCAGCGGGACGAAGGCGCTGGCCGAGAAGCCCACGGCGAACATGCCGACGGCGGTCGGGCCGAGCAGCCCGGCCGGGATGGCCATCAGGATGGTCTGGGTTATGCCGTAGGCGACACAGGCGATCTGGATGGCGCGGTGCTTGCCGACGCGGTCCGCGACATGGGCCCAGATCGGCGCGCCGAAGATGCCGGCGCCGATGTAGGGGATCAGCAGGTAGCTCACCTGGCTGATCTCGAAGCCCTTCGCAGTGTGGAAGAAGAAGACGTACATCGGCGCCGTGGTGTTGGCGCCCAGCGTCAGCAGCAGGTCGGCCAGCACCAGGCGCGACATGGAGCCGGTGGTGAAGATCGCCGCCAGGTCCTTGAACGAGCCCTTCTGCTTGGTGTTGCGCACGACCCGTTCCGGCGTGAAGAGCGCATTGATCGGGATGGTGACCAGCGCCACGATGATCAGGATCCAGGCGAGCTTGGGCATGGAGTCGGCGTCGCCGGGCTTGATCGCGCCGCCGGAGAGGATCGGGGCGAGCAGCAGGGTGACCGAGCCCACCACGGCGACTGCCTGGGTCCAGCCGAAGATCCGCGAGCGTTCCTTGTAGTCGCCGGCGAGGTTCGCGCCCCAGGCCGCGTGGCTCAGGCCCAGCAGCGAATAGGCCAGGTAGCAGACCAGCAGCCACGGAACGAGGTGCTCGAGGCCCGCGCCTTCGGGCGGATTGAGCAGCTTAGAGACGCCCAGGATGAACACCGGCAGCGCCAGCACGAACCATGGCTTGAAGCGCCCGAACGGCGTCTCGAAGCGGTCCATCAGCCAGCCCAGGACGAAGTCGAAGCCGACGTCGATCAATCTGAGCGAGCTGAGCGTGGCGCCCAGCACCGCCAGCTTGATGCCGACCGTGCCGGCGTAAAACGGTGTGATGTAGGTCCCGAGGACCAGGAGCAGCATGGCGACCGGAATGCCGCCTGTGGCGAAAGCCCATACCCGTGGCAGAGGCAAACGAATTGCTGCCGCAGGCGCGGCCGTTATCGAGGTCAAAGGGCGTCTCCCAAAATGAATAGTCGCCCTCTGAGGGGGCTTATCTAGACAGGAGAGCTTGCAGATCGCCGGCGCGCAAGGGCTTTCCGCTGCGGCAGGCGGTAGCGGCCCTAGGGCAGGACTTCGCCCGGTTCGCCGGTGATCGACTGCAGGACGGGCGCCTCGTCGTAGAGCGCGTCGCGCCGCTCAAGCTCGGCCCGGATCTCGCCGTGGCGCTGGGCCGTCAGCTTGTAGCCGAAGAAGCAGGCGCCCCCGACCATGACGAAGAACACCGGGCCGATCAGGTAGGCGAGCTCCAGCCCGTGGATCGCCTCGGGGGTGTTCACGGCGCCGGCCTTGGCGTTGTAGCCGACGCGTTCCAGCACGTTGAAGGTCAGGAAGATCGAGGCCGCCCCGGCCACCTTCGTGGTGGCGTTGGTCATGGCGTACATCAGGCCCATCCACTCGCGGCCGCTCTCCAGCCGGATCTCGTCGCCGATGTCGCCGGTGATGGCGCGGATCACCACGGTCAGGCCGGCGGCCATGGCGCCGGCCAGGAACATGGTCGGTATCGCCGCCACGAAGTTGCCCTTCGGCACGAACATCAGCGTGATCAGGGTCAGCGAATAGACGGTGGTGTTGAACATCAGCGCGCGGTGCTTGCTGATCCGGTTGGCGAGCCAGGCGGTGAAGGGCGCCCCGGCGAAACC
>JBOHKZ010000348.1:0-13218 GCA_050729355.1 Phenylobacterium sp.
GGCCGCGGAGGAGCATAAGCAGCGCCTCTTGCCGCCGCTGGCGTCCGGCGAGGAGATCTGGTGCCAGCTCTTCTCCGAGCCCGCGGGCGGATCGGATCTGGCGGGCCTGCGCACCAAGGCCGAGCCCGCCAACGACGGGTCGGGCGACTGGATCATCAACGGGTCGAAGGTTTGGACCAGCGGCGCCCAGCACTCGCAATGGGGCCTTCTGATCACCCGGACCGACCCGAACGTGCCCAAGCACAAGGGCCTGACCATGTTCTTCCTGAGCATGGATTCGCCCGGCGTGGAGGTGCGGCCGATCAAGCAGGCGAACGGGCAGTCGGGCTTCAACGAGGTGTTCTTCAACGACGTTCGGATCCCGGATTCGCAGCGGCTGGGCGCGGTGGGCCAGGGATGGGAGGTGTCGCTGACCACCCTGATGAACGAGCGGCTGTCGATCGGGTCCGGCATGTCGACCGGCTTCCCCGAGCTCTTCCGGTTCTGCCTGGAGGCGGAGATCGACGGGCGACCGGCGGTGGACGACAGCGCGGTGCGCTCCAGGCTGGCGCAGTTCGCGGTGCGGCAGAGCGGGCTGAAGTACACCGGCATGCGCGCGATCACGGCGCTCTCGAAGGGGCAGACGCCGGGGCCGGAGAACTCCATCGGCAAGCTGGTGGCCGGCGCGACCATGCAGGAGCTGGCGATGTTCGCCCTCGACCTGCAGGGCCAGGCCGGGGTGATTCAGGACGCCGATAGCCCGATGAACGCGCGCTTCCAGGGGATGCTTATGCGCTCGCCCGCCACGCGGATCGAAGGCGGGTCGGACGAGATCTTGCGCAACATTATCGCCGAGCGGGTGCTCGGGCTGCCGGGCGACATCCGGGTCGACAAGACCGTGGCGTTCAAGGACATCCCGACCAGCGGGCGGAGCAAGGCATGACCTTCCCGCTGCCCAATGCGTCAACCGACCTGAGCGGCCAGACCGCGCTGGTGACGGGCGCATCCTCGGGGCTGGGGCTGCGGTTCGCCAAGGTGCTGGCGAGCCGCGGCGCCAAGGTGGCGCTGGCGGCGCGGCGGCTGGACCGGCTGGAGGCCCTGGCGGCGGAGATCCGCGCGGACGGCGGCGAGGCGGTCGCCATCGAGATGGACGCCACCGACGCCGACCAGCTGATCGCGGCGGTCGCCAAGGCCGAGGCCGAGCTCGGCCTGGTGACCATCCTCGTCAACAACGCCGGCATCCCCGACGCCCAGCGGGCGCACAAGATGTCCACGGAGCTGATCGACCGGGTTCTGGACGTCAACGTCCGCGCGCCATTCATCCTCTCCTGCGAGGTGGCGCGGCGGCTTCTGGAGGCCCAGAAGCCGGGGCGGATCGTCAACATCGCCTCGTCGGCGGCCTACGACTATTCCGGCGGCGGGGCGGCGCTCTATTCTGTCAGCAAGGCCTCGGTTGTGCGGATGACCGAGGCGCTGGCGGTCGAGTGGGCGCGGTTCAACATCAACGTGAACGCCATCGCGCCCGGCGCCTTCGCCTCGGAGATGATGGCCGGCATGCTGGAGCGTGTGGGCGACATCTCGCAGCACTTCCCGCGCAAACGCATCGGCGATCCGGCGCAACTGGACTCCACCCTGCTCTATCTGGTCTCGCCGGCGTCGGACGCGGTCACCGGCACCTCGATACGCGTGGACGACGGCCAGGGCCGGCGATAGCGGGCCCCTGCTTCAACTCAGGACTTTCGCGCGACGCCGAAGCCGGACTAGGTTCGGGACCAGTTCCCTGGGGGTTTTCCATGCGTGCATCATTCCGGGTCGCGGTCGCCGCGGCGTCTCTCCTTGTCTGCTCGACGGCGTTGCCGGCATGGGCCGCACAGGCCCAAGCTCCCGCCCCGGCGGCGGCGCGGCCGTCCAGCGAGGACGCACGGTTCACGGCCTTCCTCGACGCAGAATTCGCGCAGGAGCTGAAGCTTCGGCCGCAGCTTGCCACCCGGCTGGGGGTGAAGGACGGCGAGGACCGGCTGGACGACATCAGCGAGGCGGGCCTGCTGAAGCGGCTGGAATGGCGGCGGGCCAGCGTGGCGAAGATGAAGGCGCAATTCGACCGTTCGAAGCTCTCGGGCGAGGCGCAGGCCAACTACGACATCTGGGCGCAGGAGCTGGACCGGGCCGAGCTGACCTACAAGTTCCGCCGCTACCAGCCGCCGTTCTACTCGTTCCTCTATTCGGTGCACTCGGAGCTGCCGAACTTCCTGATCAACACCCACGTCGTGCAGGACGCCGCCGACATGCGGGCCTACAGCGCGCGGATCAGGGCGCTCCCCGCCGTACTGGACGCCGCCATCGCGGAGAGCGGCAAGTCCACTGCGATGGGGATCCATGCGCCGCGCTTCGAGATCGAGCGGGTGATCTCCGGCAGCCAGACCATCCTCAAGGGCGCGCCGTTCGAAGACGGCCCGGATTCGCCGCTGTGGGCCGACGCCAAGGTCAAGGTCGGCAAGCTGCAGGCCGCGGGCAAGGTGACGCCGGCCGAAGCCGAGGCGCTGCTGGCCGACGCGCGGACCTCGCTGCTGGGCATCGCGCCGGCCTATGGGCGGGTGATCGCCTGGGCCGGCGGCGAGCTTCCGAAGGCGCCCAGCGGCAAGGTGGGCGCAAGCTCCCTGCCGAACGGGGCGGCGTGGTACGCCGCGGCGCTGAAGCTCAACACCACCACCGACCTGACGCCCGCCCAGGTGCACCAGATCGGGCTGAAGGAAGTGACGCGCATCGCGGCGGCGCAGGACGCGCTCGCACGCCAGGCCGGCGCCAAGGACCGCGAGGCCTACTACGCCGAGCGCGCGCGGCTCTTCCCGCCGACGCCGTGGACCGACGAAGCGCGGACCGAGTACCTGCGCAAGGCCAACGAGACGATCGCCCACACCCGCACCCTCCTGCCGCAATGGTTCGGCCTGCTGCCGGCCTACAAGGTCGAGGTGGTGCGCGAGCCGTCGTTCAGCGAAGTGGCCGGCGGGGCCGCGCACGCGGCGGGCCCGAGCCCAGACGGCTCGCGACCGGGCCGCGTCTACGTGCACCTGCAGGGCTCCACCGACGACCCGGCGGACGTCTACAACCTGATGTGCCACGAGGGCATTCCAGGCCACGTGATGCAGGGCGACATCCAGGTGCGCCAGCCCACCGCGCCGAAGTTCCGCCGCGGCTACGGCTATGTGGCCTACGGCGAGGGCTGGGCGCTCTACACCGAGGCGCTCTGCAAGGAGATGGGCGTCTATCCCGACGTGGCCGGCGACTTCATGCGGCTTGACGCGGAGCTGTTCCGCGCCGCGCGGCTGGTGGTCGACACCGGCATCCACGCCGAGGGCTGGAGCGAGGACCAGGCGGTCGAGTATATGATGAAGACCGGCCGCCGCCCGCAGGACCAGGCGCGCTCGGAGGTTCGCCGCTACATCACCCTTCCCGGCCAGGCGACGGGATACAAGATCGGCATGCTGAAGATCATGGAATTGCGCCAGAAGGCCGAACGCGAGCTCGGCCCGAAGTTCGACATCAAAAGCTTCCACGATCTGGTGGTCGGCGCGGGCTCCATGCCGCTGACGGTGCTCGAGCGCCGCGTGAACGACTGGATCGCCTCCCGGCGGTGAGTGTCCAACAAAAACAACAAAGCGCGGAGGAGCGCCCGACCATGATGAAACTCTATTCCGGCGATCTCAGCCCCTATTCCGCCCGCGTGCGGATGCAGATCTACGCCAAGGGGATCACCGACATCGCGCTGGAGCGGCCCGCGACGTTCGGCACGCCGAAGTTCCGCGAGGACAACCCGATCGGCCGCATCCCGGTGCTGGATATCGACGGCGACCTGATGCCGGAATCCGAGGTGATCGCGGAGTATCTGGAGGAGGTCTATCCGGAGCCCTCGATGCTGGGCGCCACGCCGCGTGAGACGGCGCACATCCGCACCGTCGCGCGGATCGGCGACATTTACATCATGAACAACATGTTCATGCTCTCGCCGCAGAGCCGCGCCGAAACGCGCAACCAGGGCATCGTCGACCTGCTCGGCGGCCAGGTGGTGCGCAACATCAAGGCGCTGGACAAGATCATCGGCAAGGACGGCTTCGCCTGCTGTGGCCGCGTGACCATGGCCGACTGCGCGCTCGTGCCCGGGCTCTTCCTGGTGGAGAACGTGCTGCCGACGGTGGGCCTCGACGATCCGATCGCCAAGAACGCCAACGTCGCCGCCTACTGGGCTGCAATCAAGACCAACGAGCACGCCGCCAAGACCCTGGCCGAGCTCCACCGCGGCCTCGAGGAGCGCCGCGAACTGATCCGCAGCGGCGCGTTCGCGAAGATGATGGCGGCGATGCAGGCGGCGCAGGCGAAAGCCGACGCGGAGGGCTGAGGGGGCGGGCTGCTGCGGCGGATTGCGGCCCGGGGTTCAATCGGAGGGGCGAGGGTTTCGCCGGATCGCGCCGGTGGGACTTACGCCTAAGCTCGTAACGCTCGGCCACCTGAGGTGGCTAACGGATCGAGACGATGGACACCTCGCACTTCCAGTATGCCGAAGTGGGTCAGACGCGGCGGGATCTGTCGCTTTCCAAGCGCGGCTTGCTCATTGGAGCGGCCGCTGGGCTGCTTCCTGCCTCCTTCGCGCTTGCATCGCCTCATGACGCCCAGGCGTCCGTCACGCCCGCTGCCGCCATGGCCCGCCTGGTGGCCGGCAACAAGCGCTTCTCCTCCGGCCACGCGACGCATCCGGACGCAGACGCACACCGCCGTCAGCTGATCGCCGCCGGCCAACGGCCCTTCGCCACCATCCTGTCCTGCGCCGATAGCCGGGTCCCCCCCGAATTGATCTTCGACCAAGGCCTCGGCGATCTCTTCGTGGTGCGGATCGCCGGCAATGTCGTCGATGACGACGTCCTGGCGTCGATCGAATATTCGGTCATTCACACCGGCTGCACGCTGGTGCTTGTTCTAGGGCATGCGCGCTGTGGCGCGGTGTCGGCGACCATCGACGCCTTGGCCGGACATGGTTCGCCCGAAGACGCGAATACCAAGATCGGCTCGCTGGCGGCGCTGATCACGCCAGCGGTCAAGGCCGTCCCGGCCTCGGCGCGTGACCCGCTTGACGCAGCCATTTCCATCAACGCCCAGAATTCAGCGGCCGCCATTCTGGCAGGAAGCCCGCCCCTGAAGACCCGAGCAGATGCCGGTCGGCTGCGGATCGTGGCGGCGCGCTACGACCTGAACGATGGCCGAGTAACCTACATCTGACGCGTGACAGCGGGTTTGCTCCCACCGCCCCCGTGGCGGCACACGGATGCCTCCCGCGGCATACGTGACCCAGCCGCATACAAACCATCGCGCCCCAGCGCGCGCCCTGGTAGGATTGCGGATGACTGAGAAACCATTCCGCCAGCGAGAGTTCATGCGACAGCTGGTCACCAAGCACGGCCGCGACCAGAAGAAGGTCTGCGCCGCCTATGCCAAGGCGGAGCGAGACGGCCTGATTATCCGCTCGCGCGACGAGAACGACACCTCGCCGGAGGTCTATGCAGACCTCCTTTGGCGCGATGGCGAGCGCTGGAGTTGGCTCAAAGCCTGAGCTGCGGCGGATACCCCAATGAGCAGTCGTGCTTTGGAAGTCGGGATATTCCTGATACGCGCGTCGGCTTAGACAGAAATCCTCGAAAGGGACGAGATATGGCGACCGGTGTTGTGAAGTGGTTCAACGCGCAAAAGGGCTTTGGTTTCATCCAGCCCGACGACGGCGGCCAAGACGTGTTCGTGCACATCTCGGCCGTGGAACGCGCGGGCCTGGGCTCGCTGAATGAGAACCAAAAGGTCTCGTTCGAACTGGAGCGCGACCAGCGCAGCGGCAAGACCTCGGCCGGGCAGCTCCAAGCCCTCTGAATCCAGAGACTAAACGGAGGGGGCCGCACTGCATTGAGCAGGGCGGCCTCCGTCCAGTTGCACGAGCCGCGCCTTCAGCGCGCGGCGGCCACGGCTGCGGCCTTGGCGACAGCCTCCTCGTGACGGGCGCCCATCAGAATATTCGGGAGCGAATGGTTCCCCTCGTGACAGGCGCTCTCGTACATCGCCATGTCAGTGCGGAACCATGAGAACTCCCCCAGCCACGGCGCGGCGTAGGCCTTCGGGTCCACGACGGTGAACTGGTAGAGCAACTCGCGATCCGAGACAGGCGTCAGCCGCTCGATCACCTTGGCGTCGCCCGGCACAAGCAGCGTCGGCGCGATCCGGACGCGGTCGGAATCGGGCATGCCCAGGGTTTCGATGACCAGGGTGGCGCCCTCCCAGTGGCCGACGCTGTCGCCCAGCCGCGACCAGAGCGCCTTTGGCGAATGGCCCCTGTCGAGGGGCACGATACGGACGTCGTCGCCGTACTCGATGTGGATCACCACATATTCGGGCGTCCGGATTATCTGGATGTGGCTATCCAGGGTGAACGAGGACAGCGGCGGTTGCCCCGAGCCGACGAGGCAGCGCTCGGCGTTGGGGCGCTGTTCGGGATTGTCGAATGACCCCGGGGGCGACGGCCCATCGAGCACTTTCCGCGCGAGGGCGGTGTAGGGCAGCTTTCCATCGGCCGGCTGGACGACCGCACGCGTCCGTCGCTGCCCCCGAACGATCGCCAGCCCATCGGACTGCGCGACCAGCATCGGAAACTCCGGATCGAGGTCCTTGATGAACGCCTCCGCCATCGCCGCGCCGGCCACGGCGGCGACGGCTTTGGCGTCCTCTTCCGACACCACCAGTTGCGGGGTCGCGGGCGTCGCCTCCATCGGCACGATGAAGTTCACGCGCCAATTGCCTTCGATGCTGGGTTGGGTCGCGTGCGGCCGGGCCTCCGCCGTCACAGCCATCGAGGCGGCGAACGCAAACACGCTCACGGCCAGCCTGATCCTCATCACGTCCCCCCGGATCGCGCGCGCCTACGCCACGGCGCACGATCAGATTGGTCATCGACCGATGTTATTTGCAATCAATCGCGCCAGGGTCCGTCGCTAAGCTCCGGATGATCGTCCGGCCGCCGGCCGAGCGGCCAGAAGAACCTGCGGTCGGCCGCCGCGATCGGGTGCTCGTTGATGCTGGCGTAGCGCTGCGCCATCAGGCCGTGCGCATCGAACTGCCAGTTCTCGTTGCCGTGGGCCCGGAACCAGTTGCCGGAGTCGTCGTGGAACTCATAGACGAAACGCACGGCGATCCGGTCGCCCTCGAAAGCCCACAGCTCCTTGATCAGGCGGTAGTCGAGCTCGCGGGCCCACTTGCGGGTCAGCAGCGCCTCGATCGCGGCGCGGCCGTCGGCGAACTCAACCCGGTTTCGCCAATGGGTGTCGGGCGTGTAGGCCAGGACGACCTTGGCCGGATCGCGGCTATTCCAGGCGTCCTCGGCCAGCCGCACCTTCTGGACCGCCGTCTCGCGTGTGAAGGGCGGTATCGGCGGGCGGGTCGCAGTCGCCTCGGTCGTTTGCGCGGGGTCTGTCATCGTTTCGTCCTTCCGATCGGCGCCCGCCCGCGTCATGCTTCGCCCAGGCGCGATCCGTCTTCTGGGCTCCCACCCAGTATCAGGTGAGCCAAGGACAGGTATGGGCACGAGCCGATGAAACCAGCTTCACCGTTGACCTTCGACGACGTCGTCCTGGGCCGCCGCAGCATCCGCGGATTCAAGCGCGAGCCCGTGCCCAAGGACCTGATCAAGGAGGTGATCGAGCTGGCGATGCGCGCGCCCTCGTCGCTGAACACCCAGCCGTGGAATTTCTATGTGGTGGCCGGCGCGCCGCTCGACCGCATCCGGGCCGGCAACACCGAGCGCAACATGGCCGGCGTCCCCTCCTCCCGCGAATTCCGCAGCCACGGCGAGTATGCCGGCGCGCACCGGGAACGGCAGATCGGCGTCGCCAAGCAGCTGTTCGCCGCCATGGGCATCGAGCGCCACGACCAGGAGAAGCGGCAGGACTGGGTGCTGCGGGGCTTTCGCCAGTTCGACGCGCCGGTGTCGATCGTGGTGACCTACGACCGCTCGATCCATGGCGGCGACATCGCGCCGTTCGATTGCGGCGCGGTGGCCAATGCGCTGGTCAACGCGGCCTGGTCGCGGGGGCTGGGCTCGGTGATCAACAGCCAGGGCATCATGCAGTCGCCGGTCGTGCGCGAGCATGCGGCGATCCCGGACGACCAGGTGATCATGATCTGCATCGCCATGGGGTTTCCCGACGACGCCTTCCCGGCCAACGCCGTGGTCTCGCACCGCAAGACCGTCGACGAGGCCGCAGTGTTCGTCGGCTTCGACGACTAGGCCCGGGGTAGCGCCCGGGCCGTGCGCCACCTGGCGGCATAGGGCCGGGCGAACAGGTAGAGGCCGGTGGCCAACAGCACGAAGAGCGGGACCAACGCCAGGAGGTACATCCAGGCGGCGGGCTTTCCCTGCACTACGGCGACGGTGTTGACGACGACGCCCGCGGTGAAGGCCATGGACACCCAGCGGTGGACCTGCCGAAGCCGTTCGCTCCAGTTCACCGGATCACGCTCCACGACGAGCCTCGATCATCTTCCAGCCGTTTCCAGACGGATCACGGAAGCTGGCGTCGACGGCGCCGTAGCGGTCGACGGGTTCCTGGGTGAATTCCACGCCCCGGTCGCGCAGCCGGTCATAGGCGGCGCGGCAGTCGTCCACCACCAGCACAAGCGGCGGCATGGCGCCCTTGGCCACGACTTCACGCAGGGTCTGGGCGGTGGCCGCATCGACGGTCGGCGCTTGCGGCGTGAACAGGCCGAGCTCGAAGGACGGCTGGTCCGGATGCTGCACCGTCAGCCAGCGGTAGTCGCCGTTTCGCGCGTCGGCCTGGACGCGGAATCCGAGCTTCTCGACATAGAATTCCAGGGCTTCGTCCTGATCGCGGACGTACAGACCGACTACTCCAACACCTTGGCTCATGGGACCTCCGTTTCTTCGGCCCCGTTGATAGCCCCCGCCTCCTGCCGCCGCTTCTCCGAAACTGCGATTGTGAGGTCGGGCCGGCGGGCGGCGTTGACGAAGCAGGCGGGCACCCTGCGCAGTTCGTGCTGGGCCGCCCGCTCGCGGGTCCGCAAACCGCTCGGGCTCTCGCCGGTGACGTCCCGGAACGTACGCCCGAATGTGCCCAGGCTGTTCCAGCCGGTCTGGAATGCGATCTCGGTGATCGGCTGATCGGTGTCGCGGAGCAGCGCTGTGGCCCGCTCGATGCGGCGGGTGAGCAGGTAGCGGTGCGGCGGGACGCCGAAGGCCTCCTTGAACGATCGCGCGAAGTGGGCCGGCGAGACGCCGCTGACCTGAGCCAGCCGCCGCACGGGCCACGCCTCGTCCGAGCCGGCGTCCATCCGGTCCTTCGCGCGCAGCAGGCGGCGCAGCAGTTCGGGATCCTGGCCGACGCGCGCCTGCTCTTGCCTGGTCCCGTGGCCTGTTCCCATGGACGACCTATTGCGATGCGTGGCGAACGGTCCGCAAGAGGAATTGCGGCGCCCCGACCCGCCTAGCGCGGCGGCATGCGGATAGCGCCGTCGAGGCGCACCGTCTCGCCGTTGAAGTAGCCGTTGCGCAGCATGGTGACGGCGAGGTCGGCGTATTCGTGCGGATGGCCCAGGCGGCGCGGGAACGGCACGGATTTCGACAGGCTCTCGAAGATCGCCGGCGCGCGGTCCTTCACGCCCAGCATCGGCGGCGTGGCCATGATCCCGGGCAGGATGGTGTTGATCCGGATGCCCTCGTTGGAAAGGTCGCGGGCGATGACCAGAGTCATGCCCTTGATGGCGGCCTTGGCGGCGGAATAGGCGACCTGGCCCACCTGGCCGTCCTCGGCGGCGACCGACCCGGTGTTGACGATGGCGCCGCGCTCGCCATCCTCGTTGGGCTCCAGCGTGGCCATGCCGGCCGCGCTCTTCACGATGCAACGGAAGGTGCCGACAGTGTTCAGGCCCAGCACCCACTCGAAGTCGGCGACGTTGAACGGCTTTATCTCGCCGGTCTGCTTGTCGCGGGCGATGGTCTTGCCGCCGCGGCCGCCGCCGGCGCAGTTCACCAGGCAGCGCTCCTGACCGTGGGCGGCGCGGGCCTTGGCGAAGCCGGCGTCGACCGACTCCTCGCTCATGACGTCGACTTCGCAGAAGAGCGCGCCGAGTTCGGCGGCCTTGGCCTCGCCGGTCTGCGGGTTCTTGTCGAAGATGGCGACCTTGACGCCCAGGTCGCGCAGCGCCTTGACGGTCGCCGCACCGAGGCCGGAGGCGCCCCCAGTGACCACGGCGGAGGTGGAGCTGTCGAGTTTCATGGCCTGTTTCCCTTCCCAAAGGCTGTGGGTGAGGCCTAGCACGGCGGGCGGGTGCCGTAGGGCGAACCTGTCCCTCAGCCGGCGGCTTCGCGCAGGCGATTGTGGATCGCGGTGGCGGCGATGGCGGCCTCGCCGACCGCAACGGCGATCTGATTGAGGCCTCGCACCACGTCGCCCGCCGAGAACAGCCCGTCGACCGAGGTCATCTGGTGCAGGTCGACGACGAGGTTGCCCTCCTTGTCGCGCTGGGCCCCGCAGCTCACCGCGAGGGCCGATTGCGGCTCGCAACCGAGCGCGAGGTAGAGGTGGTCGAACACGTGGAGGCGGCCATCGGGGTCCGCCCACTGGACCTCGGTCTCGGTGAAGCTCAGCCGGCCGGCTTTCGCGCCGATCACCGTCAGCTTCTGCGAGTAGGTCCTTAGGAACGCCGCCTCGCGCTGCGCCAGCCCGCTATCGCCCAGGACGGCGACGCGCTTGTCGATCGCCTCGTAGGCATCGCAGATCGGGCACATGCGAACGAGGCCGCGGCGGACCGCGGCCTTCAGGCCGGCAATCCTCGGCATCCGGTCCACCACGCCGGTGGCCAGCAGGACCGTCGGCGCGCGCACCTTTGTTTCGGCCGTCGAGACTTCGAAGAGCGCCTTTGCACGGGTAAGGCGGTTGGCCGGCGCCTGGCGGATCTCCGCCCCGAATTGCGCCGCCTGCTCGATGAGGCGTCGCAACAGTTCGTCGCCCGACACCCCGTGAGGAAACCCCGGCGTGTTGTGGCTCTCGGGAATCCAGCTTGCCCGGGATGTCCCCGCGCCCAGCACCAGGACACGCCGGCGAAACCGCGCCAGGTAGGTCGCGGCGGTTAGACCGGCAGGGCCAGCGCCCAGGACGATCGTGTCGTAGGCGGCCATTTTGCAGTCCTCCAGCGGCACCAACGCACAGCCAAGCTCCTGGCTCCGCTATTTCCGCGAGCCGGTGGCGGGCCTAGACTTCCCCTGCCCGTTCCGCGCAGGCGCACAGGAGAAAGACAGATGGCCAATGACCCGATGCAGTACCGCGGCGTGAACCACGTCGCCCTCGTGTCCCGCGACATGGCTGAGACGGTGGCCTTTTACGAGGGCGTCCTCGAGATGCCGCTGGTCAAGACCGTGGAGTTCCCCGACGGGCGCGGGCAGCACTTCTTCTTCGACTGCGGCGGAGGCGGTCTGATCGCCTTCTTCTGGTTCCCGGACGCCCCGCCCATCGCACCCGGCGTCGCCTCGATGCACGCGGACATCCGGGCGAACGGCTCCAAGACCGCGATCGCCTCGATGAACCACCTGGCGATCAGCATCCCGATCGAGAAGTTCGACGCCTATGCCGAGCGCCTGCGGAGCAAGGGCGTGGCGCTCTACATCCTGAACCATGACGACAGCCCCGCCGGGGCGTCGCCCGAGGTGCACGACGGCGTCTGGATTCGGTCGATGTATTTCCGCGATCCGAACGGCATCCACATGGAGCTGGCGGCGCTGACCCGCGCCTTCCGGCCCGACGACATCGCCCACGCCCCCATGAACGCGAAGGGCGAGCACGTTTCCCAGCACGAGCCGGCCTAGGGGACTCATCGCAACAAGACTTGTCATCCCGGACGCCGCGAAGCGGTGAGCCGGGACCCAGGGGGTTCTGCAATGGGCTTGGCCCTGGGTCCCGGATCGGCTGTTCGGCCGTCCGGGATGACAGCCTTGTGCAGCTTCCAGCGACCCAGAACTTACTGCGCGGCGATGGCCTCGGCCTGGTGGAGGTCGACGGAAACCAGCTGTGAGACGCCGCGCTCGGCCATGGTGACGCCGAACAGGCGGTCCATGCGGGCCATGGTCACCGGGTTGTGGGTGATCGCGATGAAGCGGGTCTCGGTGCGGCGGCGCATCTCGTCGAGCATGTTGCAGAAGCGGTCGACGTTGGCGTCGTCCAGGGGGGCATCGACCTCGTCCAGGACGCAGATCGGGGCCGGCTGGGCCAGGAACACCGCGAAGATCAGGGCGGTGGCGGTCAGTGCCTGTTCGCCGCCGCTCATCAGGCTCATGGTCGCCATCCGCTTGCCGGGCGGGCAGGCGTAGATCTCCAGGCCGGCCTCCAGCGGGTCGTCGGATTCGACCAGGCGCAGTTCGGCCTGCCCGCCCTGGAAGAGGGCCTCGAACAGCGTCTTGAAGTGCTCGTTGATCACCTCGAAGGCGGCGACCAGACGCTCGCGGCCCTCGCCGTTCAGCTCGTCGATGCCCTGGCGCAGGCGCGCGATTGCGCCGGTCAGGTCGGCGCGCTCGGTGAGCATGGCGTTGAGGCGGGTGGCGTGCTCGGTCGCCTCTTCCTCGGCGCGCAGGTTCACCGGGCCGATGGCGTCGCGCTGGCGCTCGAGGTTGTAGAGGTGGGCCTCGATACCGTTGGCGTCGGCGGGGATGGCGACGGCTTCCTCGGAGAGCTGGCGAGCCAGCTCCTCCGGCTCGATCCGCGCGGTCTCGCGGATCTGGGCGCTGACCTCGGCGAGGCGGGCGGCGGCGGCCTCGGCGTGGGCGGCCAGGCTGGCGCGGACCTCGCGGGCCTCCGAGGCGGCGGCTTCGGCTGCGCGGAGCGCCCGGTCGGCTTCGGCGCGCTCGTGCTCGGCGCCGGCCAGCGCATCTGACGACTTGGCGCGACGCGCCTCGGCGACGCCCAGGTCGTCCAGCAGGGTCGCGCGGCGGGTTTCCAGGGTTTCGGGGGCGGCCTTGGCCTTGGCGAGTTCGGCCTGGGCCTTGGCGAGGGCGACAGCGAGCGCGTCCAGGCGCTTGGCAGCGGCCTTGGCGCGGCCCGTCCAGTCCTCGCGGTCGCGGGTTAGCGCCTCAAGTCGACTGGCGCGGCCGTTGCGCTCGCGAACCTCGACGTCCAGCGCCGCGCGGGCCTCGGCGGCGGCCTCACGGGC
>JBOHKZ010000349.1:0-3822 GCA_050729355.1 Phenylobacterium sp.
GTGGTCAACCTTTCACCGGCCGTCGCCGAAGAGCTGGGCCTCGACCCGTTCGGCGGCAAAGGCGTGCTGATCTCCAAGGTCCAGGACGGCGCCGCCCAGCGCGCCGGCCTGCGGCCCGGCGATCTGATCCGGTCAGTCAACGGACGCCCGATCCAGAGCGTCCGTGACCTGACCGGCGCTGTCGCCGTCCGCGCGCCCGTCTGGCAGGTCACCATTGAGCGCAACGGCCGGCAGGTGACAGCGACCCTGCGGGCCTAGTTTTCCCTCCCCGCAAGGGAGGGCAAGGGCGCTAGGCGGCCTGGCGGATTTCGCTCAGCGATCCGGCCTGGGCGACGGCCGCCTTCAGCGCGGTGGCCTTGTGGTCGGGGCTGATATTCACGCCCTCGGCGCCGACAACCTCGACGTCGGTGATGCCGATGAAGCCGAAGAAGCCGCGCAGGTAGCTCTCCTGGTGCTGCAGGCTCGCGGCCGGGCTGTCCGGGCCGTAAAAGCCGCCGCGCGACGAAGCGAGGATCACCCGCTTGCCCTTGGCCAGGCCTTCGACGCCGCCCTCGGAGTACTGGAAGGTCTTGCCGGCCACCGCCAGGTGATCGATCCAGCTCTTGAGCTGGCTCGGGATGCCGAAATTGTACATTGGCACGCCGATCACCACGATGTCGGCGGCCAGGAACTCGTCGAGAATGGCGTCGGCGTGGGCGACGTCGCGGGTCTGGTCGGGATTGCGCTGCTCGGCGGAGAGGCCGCGGGCCGCGAGCAGGGCGCCCGACTGATGCGGCGCCGGCGTGGCGTCCAGATCGCGATAGACGACGTTGAGGCCGGGGATGGTCGCACGCAGGCTGGCGACCGCGGCGGCGGAGATCTGGCGGCTCACCGAATGGTCGCCGAGAATGCTGGAATCGACATGGAGAAGGTTCACGGGATAGGTCCTCGTACTGGTATAAGTTTGTGACCAGCACTATTTGAGTAACTGCCCTAAACCTCACAAGAAGGCACTTTTTTGAAACCCAAGCACACCGATGTGCCTGCCCCCGGCGCCGCGCGGACGCAGGGCGGCCTGTCCCACACCGAGCTCTTCTCGCAGATCGAGAAGAACGGCGTCGCGTCGGTCTCCGACTCCTGCCGACCGGTGACCGACATCCTGTCGCGGGTGGGCGACAAATGGAGCGTGATGATCGTCATGCTGCTGGGTCCCGGCCCCAAGCGGTTCAACGAGATCCGCCGCGCCATCAACGGCATCTCGCAACGGATGCTGACCCTCACCTTGCGTGGCCTCGAGCGCGACGGCCTGGTGACCCGCACGGTCTTCCCGACCATTCCGCCCAGGGTGGACTACGAGCTGACCGAGCTTGGCCAGTCCCTGCGCTGCCCGATCGACGCGCTGGGCGAATGGGCGTTCGCCAACCGCAACGAGGTCGATGCGGCCAGGGCGCGGTTCGACGCGGCGAACGAGGATCGGTAGCTGGTGGCCTAATCAGAAGTTCCCAAAATCTGTCATCCCGGCCGCAGCGAAGCGGAGAGCCGGGACCCAGGGCGACCGCATTGCCTCCGGCCCTGGGTCCCGGATCGGCTCTTCGGCTGCGGGAGGACAGGGATTTTCAGGCCGGCGGTATTCTCAAGCCATAGGGCCCAGCGCAACGGCCTTGCGCCACCCGGGCGACCTCCCGCAAGCTCCGCGAAGTAGGGGGAGGCTTTCCATGGACATGCAGCGTCGGACGGTCATCGGACTTGGACTGGCGGGAGGCCTGGCGCTCGCCGCCTCGGCCCGGGCCGAGGAAGTCGTCGACGTCGAGGCGGTGGCCGCCCGTTACCGCGAGGCGCTGGAGGATATCCGCGCCTATGCCGAGCGCCACGTGGAGGCCTACGCCCTGCCGGGGCTGACCGTGGCTGTCGTGGTTCCGGGCGGGGCGGCGGCCTTCATGCGGTTCGGGCGGGCCAACGTCGAGACCCGCGCACCGGTGGGGCCCGACCACCTTTTCCAGATCGGCTCGATCAGCAAATCGTTCACCGCGCTCTGCATCTTCCGGCTGATGGAGGCGGACAAGCTCAAGCTCAGCGACGATATCCGCACCTACCTGCCTGACGCGCCGTTGCCGAGCGGCGCGACGATCACCATCCAGCACCTGCTCAACCATTCGTCCGGGCTGCCGGACGACGCGCCGCTCTTCCCCTACGGCGGCGACCGCAAGCTGTGGCGCGGCTACGCGCCGGGCAGCCACTGGTCCTATTCCAACCTCGGCTTCTCGATGCTGTCGCATATCGTCGAGCGGGTCTCGGAGCGGCCGTTCGGCGAGTACATGCAGGCCGAAGTGCTGACGCCGCTCGGCATGACGGCGACCAAGCCGCTGATCCTCACCCGCGATCGGGCGCTCTACGCCACCGGCTACGCGCCGCAGTTCGGCAACCGGCCGTTCCCGCGAGGCGGACGGATCGCGCCGGGCCCCTGGACGCCCATGGTCGAGGGCTCGGGCTCCGTGGCTTCGACCGCGGCGGACATGGCCCGCTACATCCGTTTCCTGATCGCGGCCGGGCAGGGGCGCGGCGATCCGCTCTTGTCGGACACCGCAGCGGAGCGCTTCACGAAGGCCACCGTCGAGGCGCCCGCCTGGGGCGTCGGCGGCGGGCAGTACGCCAATGGGCTGGCGGTGGTGGACGTCGGCGGCCGCAAGCTGCTGCACCACACCGGCGGCATGCTGATCTTCAACTCGGCGATCCACGTGGACCCGATCGCCGGCGTCGGTGCGTTCGCCAGCACCAACATGGGATCGTTCCCCTACCGGCCGCGCGACATCACCGCCTATGCCTGCGCTCGGCTACGTGCGGTGGTGGACGATCGGTCGAAGCCCGAGCCGATGCCCGCGCCGCCGAAGCTGCCTGACGTCTCGCCCTATCTCGGGGCTTACACGGCCAAAGGCGGCGAGGTGCTGAGCGTCGAGCCCGACCCACAAGGAGTGGCCGCGCGGCTGGGCGGCCAGCAGCTGGCGCTGCAACCGAGCGGCGAGGACGCCTTCACCGCCTCCGATCCGACCGCGACGCCGATGCCCCTGGTCTTCCGCAAGGAGGACAAGACCGTCGTCCGCGCCTGGTGGGGCGAGACCGAATACGTCCGCGAGGGCGTCGAGTTCAGCGCGCCGACGCCGGCGAAGCTCGCGGCGCTCACCGGATACTACGAAAACGACGACCCCTGGCGCGGGTCCTTCCGGGTGATCGCCCAGGGACCGGACCTGACCATCGACGGGACCAACCCCCTGACACTGCTCAGCGAAAACGTCTTCCGCGCCGGCAAGGACGCCTGGTCGCCCGAGCGGCTGAGGTTCAGCGCCTGGCTCGACGGCAGGCCGCAGCGGGCGACGGCATCGGGAGCGGATTATCTGCGGCGCCCGGCCTGAGACTTATCTTCGGCAGGCGGCCTAACGCCCACGGCGTCGATTTGCTACATGCTCGCGCATGGCCGATCTCTTCGAAGCCGCGGGCCTGACGCCCCAGGCGCCGTCACCACTCGCCGACCGGCTGCGCCCCCAGCGGCTCGACGAGGTCGTCGGCCAGGATCACCTCCTGGGACCCGATGGTCCGATCCGCCGCATGGCCGACGCCAAGCGCCTGGCGTCGATGATCCTTTGGGGTCCGCCCGGCACCGGCAAGACGACGATCGCCCGCCTGCTGGCCAAGGAAGCCGGCTATGAGTTCCAGCAGCTTTCGGCGGTGTTCTCGGGCGTCGCCGACCTGAAGAAGGCCTTTGAGCAGGCCCGTGTGCGTCGTCTCGCCGGCCAGTCGACCCTGCTCTTCGTGGACGAGATCCACCGCTTCAACCGCGCCCAGCAGGAC
>JBOHKZ010000350.1:0-22657 GCA_050729355.1 Phenylobacterium sp.
GCCCTGCAGGCTGTCATACGCAGTGGGAGGGCAAGATGTTCGCTTCAACAGGGATCGTTGGCGTCACCGCCGCGCTGCTTTTAGGCAGCGGTGTCGTGACGAATCCGCCCCTACCGCCGCCACCACATCTGGATGTCCCGCCGGTCGAGCAACCGGCCTCGGAGGTCCGGCTATCATCATCGGAGATGGCCACTCTGGCCGGTGGGGAAGGCGTCAACGTCGCCGTGCTCACCCAACAGCAGCTCACCGGCGCCACGACCGGCAACACCGTCAACGCCGGAACGATGACGTCCGGCACGGTGACCTTCTCGGACAACGCGCTCAGCGGGTTCAGGGGCATCGGCAATTTCGTGGTGAACACGGGCGCCAACAACACCCTTCAAGGCGCCATCAATATCAGCGTCGTTACAGCGCCCGGGCCATAAGCACGATGTTCGGGTCACGGGGCGGATCTCGAATAATCCTCGTCGCAGCCGCGCTCATGACGGCCGCGTCCGCCGCCCATTCGCAGTCGATGTTCAACATCAGCGGCGGCATCTACCAGGCGCCGGTCACCAGCCTGCGCGACATGCCGTTCCGCACCGTGGTGCGCCAGCAGTACGACTTTAGCTGCGGCTCGGCCGCGCTCGCGACCCTGCTGCGCTACCACTATGGGCTCTCAGTCAACGAAGGCGCGGTGTTCCAGGCGATGTACGCCGCCGGCGACCAGGCGAAGATCCGTCAGGTCGGCTTCTCCATGCTCGACATGAAGAACTACCTGAAGGCGCAGGGGTTCGAGGCCAATGGCTACCGCCGCAAGGCGGACGACCTGCGGGACATGGCGCAGCCGGCCATCGCCCTGATCCGGATCGGGTCCTATCGCCACTTCGTCGTGGTGAAGGGCGTCCGGGCCGACAAGATCCTGGTGGGCGACCCCGCCCTGGGCATCAAGGCCTATTCCGTCGCCGAGTTCGAGCACGTCTGGAATGGCATCTTGTTCCGCATCGACGCGGCGCCCGGCCGCGCCGGGGCGTTCAACAAGGCCGAAGAGTGGACATCGCTCCAGCACGGTCCATTCGACGCCCTCGACGAACGCAGCCTCGCGTCCATGACGCGGGATTTGCCGCCTCTGTATCAAATCACCGTTGGCCGTGAATTCGGAACCGCGCCGTGATGAAACCCATCTCCTGCCTTGTCGCCTCCCTGGTGATCGTCCTGGCCGCCGCCCCGCCGTTGGCGAGCGCGGAGGAGCCTGCCGTCCTGAGCGACGACGAGCTCGACGGCCAGCGCGGCGGCCTTCGGACGCCGATGGGGTTGGATGTGGGCTTTGGCGCTTCGGTGAAGACGTTCGTCGACGGAACGCTTGCGCTCGAAACCCGGATAACCTGGACGGACACGGGGTTGCAGTCGGAAACGGTCGTCAATGCGCTGGGCTCGATCACCGGCGCACCGATCCGTGTCGGGACATTGAGCGACGGAACCCTGCAGAGCGTGACCGGCGGCGGGACCACCGTCATTCACGACCTGAACATGGATCGCATCGCGAGCCTGGTGATCAACACCGCCGACAACCGCACGATCCGGCAGCAGACCGACGTCACCCTCGTCCTGCCGCAGCTGCTCGATCTGCAGCAGCGGATCGCGGCGGACCGTCTGTCTTCGATGCTGTCATCCAATGTCGGGCTCGCCCTGCGAGACGCGGCCACGACGAGGTGAGCGTTGGTCGCAGCAACCTTTCGGCGTGCACCGGGGCCTCTGCCAGCAGGGTGACGAACGGGCGAGCATGAATTTTTTACAACTTTATCGATTTCGCGGGAGCAAACGGCTGCGCTTGCAGGTTGATCTATGCCGGCTGTTCGCCGGCAAGCGTGGGCTAAGTCTTCTTTTTTGGCAGGGGGGCCGTGGCGACGGCGCGCGTAATGCGTCGTGTCGCGTCAGGCGCGGGGTGACCCGCGGGCTGGGGACGACAAATGACTGAGAGTTTCCGGGACGCCATGTTGGCGCAAATCCCCAAACTAAGAGCGCATGCGATGAAGCTGGTCGGTTCGGGCGCAGAGGCTGACGATCTGGTGCAGGACGTGCTGGTGCGGGCGTGGCGTTTCCAGAACGGTTTCGTCGCCGGCACCAATCTCAGCGCATGGATGTTCCGCATCCTGCGTAACGAATTCCTCAATCAACTGCCTGAGCGCCGCGCGCTGGTGCAGGACGTCGACGGCCATTTCGCCGGCCGTCTGGTCGCGGCCCCACACCAGGAGTGGCGGCTGCGTTATCTCGAGCTCCTCGACGCGCTGCCGCTGCTTACGGAGGAAGCCCGCGACGCCCTCCTGCTGGTGGTCGGCGCCGACCTTTCCTACGAGCAGGCCGCGGAGATCTGCGACTGCAGCGTCACGGCGCTCAAGCAACGCGTCCGACGCGCCCGGATCCGGCTGGGCGAACTGATCGACTTCGAGAACGCGCCCACCGACTCAGCGGCGCGCCCGGGGCATGCACCCCAGGACCTTGCGCTTTGAGGGCGGCGGGGGCAGGGGGGCGGACCGCGCGCAGGCTGGCGCCGGCCGCGGCGGCGTCTGCGATGCTGGGCGTTCTGGCCCTGGGATCGCCGGCGCGGGCGGAAGATCCGGTCGGCGAGCAGCTGGACCGGATCGAGGCGCAGATCGCCGACCAGGCGCGCCGGCTGGCCGACCAGGACCGGCGTCTCGCCGAACAGGCCAAGACAATCGACGCGCTCAGCCGCGAACGCGACGAGATGCTCCGCGCGATGCGGGTGGCGGGCCTTGTGGCCGCCGACGGAACCCTGGGCGACGAACGCGGCGGCAAGCGCGTGGCGCAGATCCTGGGACAGGAGCCGCCGCACGCCGTCACCGAGCTGCCTGCGGCCCCGGTCGGCGAAAAGCCCGCCACCTCGCCGCCAGCCGAAATCACGGCGATTCCGCCGGACCTGGGCGTCCTCACGCCGCAGGGCCGACTGATCATCGATCCGTCCATCGAATACACGCGCAGCAGCGCCAATCGCCTGGTCTTCGCCGGCGTCGAGGTGATCCCGGGCATCAATCTGGGGCTGATCGAGGCCAGCCAGGTCGACCGCGACGCCGGCGTCTTCACGCTGGCGGCGCGCTATGGCCTGACCAACCGCATCGAGGTCGAGGCGCGCGTCCCCTACGTTTGGCGGCACGATCGCCTGTTCCTCGTTCAACGGGCCTCGCCGACCGACATCGAGCGCCCGCAGCGCCTCGACGGCGACGGCATCGGCGACATCGAACTCAACGGCCGCTTCCAGCTCAACTCGGGCCGCGACGGGTGGCCGATCTTCGTGGCGAGCGAGCGGATCAAGGCGCCGACCGGCGACGGGCCGTTCGACGTGCGGTTCGACAGCGAGGCGATCGCCCGGAGCCTGGCCACCGGGTCCGGCTTCTGGGCCGCCGAGACCGGCGTCACCATGCTCTACCCGAGCGAGCCGGCGCTGATCTACGCGAGCCTGAGCTACCTCTACAATTTCGAGGACGACGTCGATAAGCAGATCGGCAAGTTCCACATCGGCCACGTCAATCCGGGCGACTCCATCGGCGCGACGATCGGGTTCGGCCTTTCGCTGAATCCCCGGTTCTCGGTCTCCTTCGGCTATAGCCACAACTACATCTTCGGCACCAAGACGGAGATCGACGGCAGCTCCGAGAAGACCTCCAAGCTGCAGGTCGGCCGGCTGCAGATGGGGTGGTCCTATCGGCTGACGGACCGGATCACGTTCAACAACAGCTTCGAGTTCGGGGTGACGGGCGATGCTCCGGACCTGCGGATCACGATCCGCACGCCTTATCGATTCTGACCCCGGGGGCGGCATGGGCCGATTCACGGATCATTCGCGGGTAGGTCATAATCATGCCGTGGCCAGGCCGGCAAAGACGTCGGTCGCCATCGCATCTAGAAGACCGCCTATAGGAGCCGCCCTTGCGCGCCATCGCCATCACCGCCCTGATGTCCAGCTTCATCGCCTGTGCGGGCAGCGCCCAGGCTCAGGCCGCCTCTGGAACTATGGGCGACGTTCGCTGCATGCTGACCATGGCGGCGATCTCCAGCAACAAGACCAACCAGCCGCAGGCCGGGCTGGGCATGTTCTACTTCGCCGGACGCATCAAGGCGCAGAATCCCGCCTTCAACTTCGCCACCGACCTGAAGCCGGTGGCGACGAAAATGACCCCGACGGATTTCGAAGCCGAGCTGAAGCGCTGCGGCCCGATGGTGGTGAGCGTCATGCAGGGCCTGCAGGCCGCCCAGGCCTCGTTCGGCCCGCCGCAGCCCCCGGCAGGCGCCGCGCCGCCCGCCAAGGCGCCTGCGCCGCCGCCAGCGAAGAAATAGTCGCCCCGGTACGTCCGCCGACGGAACCTGGGGCTCCATTCGGCGTTGCCTCCAGTCAAGCGGGACTGCATCCGGCGCGCCGGACGTCTCGGGGGGCGTGATGTCGTCGCAAAATGCCGATCATGGAACGGGGCCGCTCATTGAGGGAGGCGCCGTGGTTTCGGCCGGCGTCGCCGCATCCAATGTGGTCCAGCTCACCGAAGCAGAGGCGGCGTTCGCCGCCCGCGAGGTGCTCTATCGCGACCTGCTGAATGCGCTGCCGGCCGCGATCTACACCACCGACGCGGCCGGCAAGATCACCTTCTACAACGAGGCCGCCGTCGCGTTCTCGGGCCGCCGGCCGGTGCTGGGGTCTGACGAGTGGTGCGTGACCTGGAAGCTCTACTGGCCTGACGGCACGCCGTTGCCGCACGACCAGTGCCCGATGGCCATGACGCTCAGGCAGGGCGAGGCCGTGCGCGGCTGCGAGGCGGTCGCGGAGCGACCCGACGGCAGCCGGGCGCACTTCATCGCCTATCCCACCCCGTTCAAGGACGCCTCCGGCAAGGTGACCGGCGCGGTCAACATGCTGGTCGACATCACCGAGCGGAAGACGGCCGAGGAACGCCAGCGGCTGTTGTCGAACGAGGTCGATCACCGCGCGAACAACCTGTTGGCCGTCGTGCAGGCGCTGGTCCGCCTCACTGACGCGCCTACGGCGTCCGAGCTGAAGCGCGCGCTTGAAGGCCGGATCACGGCCCTGGCCCACGCCCACGTCCTGCTCGCCCAGTCGCACTGGACGGGCGCCGACCTGCAGCATCTCGTGTCCGAGGAAATCGCCCCCTACATGGGCGGCGGCGCGCCGCGGGTCTGGCAGAGCGGGCCGGTGCTGAACCTGGAGCCGGCCGTGGCGCAGTCCATGGCCATGATCATCCACGAGCTGGCCACCAACGCCGCCAGGCATGGCGCCCTCTCAGGCTCCGGGCGCGTCATGGTCGATTGGCGCCAGGACGACGGCGAGCGGCTGGTGTTCCGTTGGACAGAGATGGGCGGCCCCTGCCCGCACGAACCCACGCCATGCGGCCAGGGCCGCCGGATGATCGAAAAGGCGGCGGCCAGCCTCAGGGGCCGGGCGCAGTTCGACTGGCGGCAGGAAGGCCTGGTCTTCGAGCTGTCGGCGCCGGTGACGCTGCTGGTCGCCCAGCCCGAAACCGCGACGCTGAACTAGCGGGCTTCAGTTCGCGGCCACCGCGGCGCTGAGCGCCGGGCCGATTTCATCGTGCAGCACCAGGTCGGCGTAGGCGTCCAGCTCGGTCGGCTCGCGGTTGACGATGGCGAGTCTTGCGCCGTTTCGCTTGGCCAGCAGGGGAAACCCCGCCGCCGGATAGACCACCAGCGACGAGCCCAGCACCAGGAAGAGGTCGCAGGCCAGGGTCGCCGCCTCGGCCCGCGCCATCGGCTCGGCCGGCATCTGCTGTCCGAACGAGATGGTCGCGGTCTTCACCAGCCCGCCGCAGCTTCGGCAGTAGGGGATCTCGCCCACCTTCAGGAAGCTGTCCTTGAGGTCGGCGAGCTCATGGCGCTCGCCGCATTCCAGGCAGGTCGCGTAGCTGGCGTTGCCGTGCAGCTCGACGATCTGGTCGGCGGGGACGCCGGAATCCTGGTGCAGGTTGTCGACGTTCTGGGTGACGACGGCGGCGACCTTGCCCTGGCTCACGAGCCGGGCCACGGCGAAGTGGCCGGCGTTGGGCTTGGCGCCGACCCAGCCGGCCTTGCCCGTGAAGGCCCGGGTCCAGGCCTCGCGGCGCTTTTCCTCGCTGGCGACGAAGTCCTGGAACTGGATCGGCTTCATCTTGCTCCAGACGCCGCCCGGGCTGCGGAAATCGGGAACGCCGGATTCGGTCGAGATGCCGGCGCCGGTGAACACCACCATGCGGCGGGCGTCGGCGATCAGCCGGGCTAGATCGGCGCGGGAGCCTGAGGGAGACATGGGCCGATCTTCACCCGAAGGCGGCGACCGGCGCCAGCCCTTCGCGGGGTTCAGGTGATGAAGGGCGGCAGGTGTACGGCGATGGGATGCTGCTCGGCCTCGGCGCGGTCGCGGTCGCCGAGCGACGTGCGGCCAGGTTCCGGCCGGCGCTGGAAGGCCCGCGGCTCGCCGAACAGGTCGGGCTGGATGACGAGGTGGTTGAGCACCCGGTCCACCCCGCCCACGTCGTGCGCCAGGAGATCGGCCAATCGGCGGTCCGAGGGCGTGCGGACCTGCCCTTCCAGGCTGACCACACCGTCCTCGACCTCGACCACGATGCCGCGGGCGTCGAGCAGGCGGTCATGGGCGAGATATTCGCTGACCGCCTCGTGCAGCACTGCGTCCGATCGTTTCCAGTCCGCCGGCCCTCGCCCCGCATAGGGACCCTGCGACATCAGCCGATCGACAGCGACATCCATCCAGCTTCGATCGTCGGATTCCTGATAAAGCTCGATCCACAGCTGCGCCATCGCCACCTCCGGGGGGCTTGAAGCTCTAGCCTAGGATACGTCCGTACGAGGCGGGTGTTCCCGCAACTTTTCTTGAGCAGATCAGGCGGGCGGCGGATCGCCGAACGCCCTGGCCAGGTCGGCCTCGGTCAGGCCGTCGACCTCGAGGCGCTTCACGCGCGCCGTCTGGCCGCTGAGCAGGGTGAAGGCCGACTTCGGCCGGGCAAGCGCCTTGGCCAGCACGGCGATCACCGAAGCGTTGGCCAGGCCCTCCGCGGCGGGAGCTGCGACCCGGACCTTCAGCAGGAGCCGTCCCGCGTCGTCGCGGATCCAGCCGTCGACGCCGTCGCGTCCGCCGCGCGGCGTGACGCGGACGGCGATCAGCATCGGCTCAGCCGATGGCCGCGACAATCGGACCGAAGATCATCGGCAGGATGTAGCGACGGACGCCCTGGATGAGCAGCAAGACGATGATCGGGCTGATATCCACGCCGCCGAGCGGCGGGATGAACCGCTGCACCGGTCGAAGGACCGGCCGGGTCACCGCATCGAGGAAGTGTGCGACGTTGTAGACGAAGCGGTTCCTCAGGTTGATCACGTCGAAGGCGACCAGCCACGAGAGGATCGCGCTGATGATGATCGCATACATCAGCAGGTCCAGCAGAGCGCCGACCACGAAGTAGAAAAAACTGCCCATCCGACGGTTCTAGCGGCCTTTACGGCGCAGGCAAGGCGCAGCTCCCTTTGACGTGCGACGCCGCGCCCGGCGACAGGCGCTTGACAGGGGCCGCCTCAAAAGGGTTATTCCGCGCCTTCCTGGGGGCCGTAGCTCAGATGGTAGAGCGCCTCGTTCGCAATGAGGAGGTCAGGGGTTCGATTCCCCTCGGCTCCACCAGGACCCTTCCCACCGCCACGCCCGGAGCGTGATCGTGACCGGCGCGCCGCCCACCACCGGCGGCCGGCTGGTGTACGCGGTCGGCGATATCCACGGCCATCTCGATGCGCTTCGGCCTCTCATTGGCATGCTGCGGGACGAGCGGGCCTTCAGCCGACCGGCGGAACGGCCTTTGCTGGTGTTCCTCGGCGACTATGTGGATCGCGGGCCGGACAGCCGCGGCGTGATCGAGGCGATCCTGGCCCTGGAGGCCGCCGGCGACTTCGAAGTCGTGGCGTTGAAGGGCAACCACGAGGACGCGCTGCTGCGGTTCCTGTCCGACGCCGATTTCGGAGCCGGCTGGATCGGGAACTGGGGCGAGACGACGCTGCGGTCGTACGGCGTCGCACTTCCGGCGCCCGGCCAGGAAGCGGCGGAGTCCGCCCGGGTGCAGGCTGAACTACGGGCGGCGATGCCGGAGGCCCATCGGGCGTTCCTTGACCGGCTGGCCATGTCGCTGAGCGTGGGGGACTACCTCTTCGTGCACGCCGGCGTGCGGCCGGGCGTGGCGCTCGCTGCACAGGACGATCAGGACCTGATGTGGATCCGCTACGATTTCCTGGAGTCGGACGCCGACTTCGGAAAGGTGGTGGTCCACGGCCACACGCCCGCGGACCGGCCGGAGCTCAGGCGCAATCGCATCGGCATCGATACCGGCGTCTACTATTCAGGCGTACTCACCGCCGTGCGCCTCGAGGGGACCGACCAGAGGATTATCCAGGCGCAGGCTGAGCGGTAACCGCACTCGGGTCGTTGACCGGGGTGGGCGCCGCATGTTCGCGTTCGCCAGGCGTGGCTCTTCCGACTCCTCCCAATCTCGCGGGGGCTCCCCTCAGCTTCACCAGGAACTCCCCGCCGGCGTGGTTCAGGGCCCTTAGCTGAGGATCGCCCTGACGACGTCGCGCACGACGCCGGTCCTGCTGCGCACAAGATAGGCGTCGCCGTCGACGATGACCCAGCGGTAGCCGGCGCCCGGATAGGGCAGTCGGTAACGACCCGGTTCGCTGATCGTGTAGCGCGTGTCGCGGTAGTAGGCGGGCGGCAGCTGCTGGCCGACGCCATAGTACTTCTTGGCCTGGCCGGGCGGCATTCCGTACGGCTTCTTTGCGAGACCCGGCGGCACATGGCGCTGCTCGCTGGCATAGTCCCGCTCGTAGCCGCGCGAGTCCCGTTCGTAGCCACGAGACTCCCGGGCGTAGGTCGGGCGATCACGCTCCTCATACCTGTCGTCGTCGGCGACCACCCGGCCAGGGGCCGATTTCGTCGAGCCGGGACTGGCGTCGGCCTTCTGCATTCGGCAGCCCACGTAGGAGCCGGCCGCGGCGCCGGCGCCGGCGCCGACGATCGTGCCGGTCGTGCTGTGTTTCGAGAGGCTGTTGCCGGCGAGACCGCCGAGCACCGCCCCGATCAGGGCGCCGCCCTCCTGCTTGCCGCCCGGCGCATCGCAGCCGATCACACCGCCTGCGACCTCGGCGTGGGCCGTCCCGGCAAACGCCGCAGCGCAGGCGATGACGGCGAGGTGTCTAAGCGAAGGTCTCATGGATGGTTGCTCCTTGTTGGTCCGCCCCACGGATCACAAGGTTACGGCAGGCGTGGTTGAGCTTCGATTGACCAGCTTGATTAACCGGTGAAGCTTTCTTGATTACCCTAGTGAGCGTCGTCCCAGTTGGCGGCGGCGCGGGCGTCGACCACCAGGGGTACGGAGAGGTCGACGGCGGGCGTGGGCGCCGCCTCCATGATCCGCCTGGCGACCGCGATCACCGCGTCGGCTTCGGCCTCGGGGGCTTCGAAGATCAGTTCGTCGTGCACCTGGAGCAGCATCCTTGCCTTCAGGCCCTCGGCCCGCAGCGCCGCTGGCATCCGGACCATGGCCCGGCGGATCACGTCGGCCGCCGCGCCCTGGATCGGGGCGTTGATGGCCGCGCGGTCGGCGAAGGCGCGCTCGGCCGGCGATTTCCCCTGCGCGGCCGGGATGTGCACCTTTCGGCCGAAGATGGTGGTGACGAAGCCCTCGGCGCGGACCTGGCGCTGCATGCGGTCCATGTAGGTGCGGATGCCCGGGAAGCGCTCGAAGTAGGTCTTGATGTAGGCGCCGGCCTCGTCGCGCGGGATCGAGAGCTGGTTGGCCAGGCCGAAGGCCGAGATGCCGTAGACGATGCCGAAGTTGATCGCCTTGGCGCGGCGGCGGGTCTCGGCCGGCATGCCCTCGACCGGCACGCCGAACATCTCGGATGCGGTGAGCGCGTGGATGTCCACGCCGTCCTTGAACGCCTGCTTGAGCTGCGGGATGTCGCCGATGTGGGCCAGCAGGCGCAGCTCGATCTGCGAATAGTCGGCGCTGATCAGCACGTGCCCCGGTTCGGCGATGAAGCACTTGCGGATCTTGCGGCCCTCTTCGGTGCGGACCGGGATGTTCTGCAGGTTGGGATCTTCCGAGGCCAGGCGGCCCGTGGTCGCCGCCGCCAGCTTGTAGGAGGTGTGGACGCGGTTGGTCTTCGGGTCGATCGCGGCCACCAGGTTGTCGGTGTAGGTGCCCTTCAGCTTGGAGAGCTGGCGCCAGTCCAGGATGATGCGCGGCAGCTCATGGCCCTGGGCGGCCAGGTCTTCCAGCAGCGAGGCGTCGGTGGACTGGGCGCCGCTCGCCGTGGTGCGGCCGGAGGCCAGGCCCAGTTCCGTGAACAGCAGGTCGCCGATCTGCTTGGGCGAGCCCAGGTTGAACGGCCGGCCGGCCACCCGGTGGGCCTCGGCTTCCAGTTCGCCCATACGCATCGCGAAGTCATAGGACAGCCGGCGCAGCTCGTCCGGGTCGACTTTGATTCCCGCCAGCTCCATGTCGACCAGCACCTTGGGCATCGCGCGCTCGAGGGTCTCGTAGACGGTCAACAGGCGGGCGTGCGCCAGGCGGGGCCGCAGGTGCTCGTAGATCCGCAGGGTGACGTCGGCGTCCTCGGCGGCGTAGCAGGTCGCGGCGGCCAGCTCGACGTGCTTGAAGCTCTTCTGCGCCTTGCCGGTCCCGGCGACCGTCTTGAACGAGATCGGCTCGTGGTCGAGCAGCCGCTTGGAGAGCTCGTCCATGCCGTAGCTCTTGTGCAGGCCGCCCTCGAGCGCGAAGGCGATCAGCATGGTGTCTTCGATCGGCCCGACCTCGATGCCGTGCCGGGCGAGTACGGCCATGTCGTACTTGGCGTTCTGCGCGATCTTCAGCACGCCCGGCGCCTCGAACATCGGCTTCAGCCGCGCCAGCGCCTCGTCGATAGGGATCTGGGCCAGTTCGACCGGCGCATCGAGTTGCAGCCCGCCTTCGTGGTGCTGTTCGTGGCCGAGCGGGATGTAGCAGGCCTCGCCCGGCGCGGTGGCCAGCGAGATGCCGCAGAGGCCGGCGCTGGAGGACGAGAGCGCGTCGGTCTCGGTGTCGAAGGCGACCAGCCCCGTCGCGTGGGCCTTGGCGATCCAGGCGTCGAGAGCGGCCAGGTCGCGGACGCATTCGTAGGCGTTGACGTCGATGGCGCCGTGCTTGGGCGCTTCCGGCGCCCGGGTCTCGGGCGCTGGCGTGGCGGCCGGCTCGGCGCCGCCGGTGCGCGCCTCGTTGACCCGCCGCGACAGGGAGCGGAACTCCATCTTGTCGAGGAAGGCCTGCAGGGTCTCGGCGTTCGGTTCGTCCACCGCCAGCTCGTCGACGGGCGCGGGGAGCGGCGTGTCGCAGTCGAGCTGCACCAACTGGCGCGACAGGCGGATCTGGTCGGCGAAGTCGATCAGGGTCTGGCGGCGCTTGTCCTGCTTGATCTCGGAGGCGCGGGCCAGAAGGGTGTCCAGATCGCCGTATTCGGTGATCAGGGCCGACGCCGTCTTGATGCCGATGCCGGGCGCACCGGGGACGTTGTCGACGCTGTCGCCGCACAGGGCCTGAACGTCGACCACCTTGTCCGGCGTCACGCCGAATTTGTCGAACACCTGGTCGACGCCGATCTTCAGGTTCGGGGTCTTCATGGTGTCGAGCATCGAGACCTGCGGGCCGACCAGCTGCATCAGGTCCTTGTCGGACGAGACGATCAGCACCTCGCCGCCCATGTCGCGGACCTTGCAGGCATAGGCGGCGATCAGGTCGTCGGCCTCGTAGCCCGGCAGTTCCAGGCACGGCACGCCGAACGCCTTGGTGGCCTCGCGCACCAGCGGGAATTGCGGGACCAGGTCCTCGGGCGGCGGCGGGCGGTGGGCCTTGTACTGGTCGTAGAGCTTGTTGCGGAAGGTCTTCTCGGAGTGGTCGAACACGACGGCCAGGTGGGTCGGCGCATCGGCCTCCGCCTTCATGTCGACCAGCAGCTTCCAGAGCATGTTGCAGAAGCCCTGCACGGCGCCGACCGGGAGGCCGTCCGACTTGCGGGTCAGCGGCGGCAGCGCATGGAAGGCCCGGAAGATGAAGCCCGAGCCGTCCACCAGGTAGAGCCTGACCTTGGGCCCGTCCTGCGTCGGATCGCGCGGGATATCGCCAAGGGTCTGCGGAACGGCGTCGAGGGTGTCGGTCATGGCTGCAAGATAGGGCGGCGAACGCGCGAGGTCATCCGGTCGCGCGAGGTTTCGACAAAGATCGAAGGGACGGTGCGGAACTCCAGGCGCCCTGGGGATTTTAACGCGCGGAGCCCCGCCGCAGCCGATCGCGAACGCCGTGGGCGCCTCAGTCAGTAAGAGGTCGTCGTCATGAAGACGGAAACCACGTCGGGACGCGTCGCCGGGCCGAAGAGTTGGTCGAAGAAGCAGCGCCCCGCTCAACCCATCGTCATCAAGGTCCTGCAGGAAGAGCGGGGCTGGTTTGTGGAGAGCGCCGTAAGGATCGGTCCCTTCTTCTCGAAGAAGACGGCGACCGACATCGCCTCCGACTGGGTGGAGGCGCTACGGGCGTCCGGCGATTCCGCCGGCGTGGTGATCGAGGACCGCCGGGACTACCACGCCAGCTGACGCCGGCCGGTCCTACCCGAACCGCTTGTTGAGGTTGCCCAGGCCGTCGAGGTCGTTGGCGAAGGCCGAGGGGTCGCCGTCGGCCAGGTAGGCCGCCACGCCCTTGGCCAGCCGCGCATAGGCCGCGCGGAAGGCGCCCCCGCCCGAGCTCACCCGCCGAACGCCCAGCGCCTGGAGCTGCGCGGCCGGGGCGAGCTTCGGCAGCAGCATGATGTTCAGCGGCAGGGCGATCGCCTTGGCCAGTCGGCCAATCAGGTCGTTGTCCGTGGGCCCCGGCACGAAGATGCCGCTGGCGCCGGCCGCCGAATACTTCGCCGCGCGAGCGACCGTGTCGGCGAAGGCCGCGTCGCCCTCCGCCAGACCCTTCAGGTAGACGTCGATCCGCGCGTTGATGAACAGCGGCACGCCGGCGGCGTCGGCGGCCTTGCGGGTCGCGGCGATCTTGCGGGCGTGGAGCTCGGGGTCGCGGCTGCCGTCCTCGAGGTTGATGCCCACGGCGCCGGCGCCGATCACCGCCTTGATGGTCTCGGCCAGCTCGCCGAGATCGTCGGTGTAGCCGCCTTCGATATCGGCGGTGACGGGGACTTTTTTGACCGCGCGGGCCACGGTCTCGATGGTGGAGATCAGCTTGGGCAGCGGCAGGGCGTCGCCGTCCGGATAGCCGTGCACCCAGGCGACGGCGGCGGAGGAGGTGGCGACCGCCTTGGCGCCGGCGTCTTCCATGATCGCGGCGCTGGCGCCGTCCCAGGCATTGGGCAGGATCAGGATGTCCGGGCCCTTGTGCAGCGCGCCGAAAGCCTCGGCTTTGGTCTTCTGGTCCATCGTCGGCTCCTGCTCGTTTGAGGCTTAGACGTAGATACCCATCGGCTTGTGACAAGCGCTCGCGGTTTCCGGCTGTCGACGATCATCGGATTGTGCGGAGCGGTCGGAGTTTCGCACCGCCGCACGAAACCCTGTATGACCGCGCCGTGACCGCTGCGGCCCTTTCCAGACTGACCCTGACCGACTTTCGCTCCTACGCGCGGGCCGACCTCGTGCTGGATGGGCGGCCGGTCTTCCTGGTCGGGCCGAACGGCGCGGGGAAGACGAACCTGCTGGAGGCGGTCAGCCTGTTCACGCCCGGTCGGGGCCTGCGCGGCTCCAGTCTGGCAGAGGTCGGGCGCAGGCTGCCGGGGGAGACGGTGGGCCGCGCCTGGGCGGTGGCGGCGGTGGTCTCGGGCGAGGGCGAGGAGACCAAGGTCGGCACCGGCGTCGGCGAGCCCGGCGCGGCCCGGCGCACCGTGCGGATCGAGGGCGAGACCACGCCGCCCGGTCGGTTGGCGGACTATCTGCGCCAGGTGTGGCTGACGCCGGCCCAGGATCGGCTGTTCCTGGAGGGCGCCAGCGAGCGGCGGCGGTTCTTCGACCGGCTGGTGTTCGCCGCGATCCCCCGCCACGCGGCGCACGCCCAGGCCTACGAGAAATCCAACCGCGAGCGGATGCGCCTGCTCACCGACGAGGGCGGGCCGCCGGATGCGGCGTGGCTCGACGCCCTGGAGGCCCGGCTGGCGGAGGCCGGCGCCCTGATGGCCGAGGCCCGCGCCCGCACGCTGGCGGCGCTGCAGAGCGAGATTGATGAGCGAGGGATGCGCCCTTTCCCGCAGGCCAAGCTGTCGCTCACTGGCGAGTGGGAGCAGATGGCCGCCAAGGGAGCCGAGATCGCCGATATCGAGGCGAAACTGGCCCAGGCCCTGGCCGCCGCGCGGCCCCGCGACGCCGCCGCCGGCCGCGCGCTGACCGGCCCGCACCGCGGCGATCTGGCGGTGATCCACGCCGAAAAGGACCGTCCGGCCGCGGAATGCTCCACCGGCGAACAGAAAGCGCTGATCCTGAACCTCGTTCTGGCCCAATCCGCACGGCTTTCACGTGCAGAATCAGCGCCAAGCCCTATATTGTTGCTGGACGAAGTCGCAGCGCATCTGGACCGCATCCGGCGTGCGGCGCTGTTCGACGAAATCGAGGCGCTCGGGCTGCAAGCCTTCCTGACCGGAACCGACGAGCACCTTTTTGAAGACCTGAAAGGACGGGCCCAGGGCGTACGTGTAGACGCCTCCGGCCTGACTCAACTGGACACCGAATGAGCGAAGAGAACGAGACCCCCCAATCGTCGCACGGCCAAGGCCCGACGCCTGAGAACAACGGGCAGGACGATTACGGCGCCGAGAGCATCAAGGTCCTGAAGGGCCTGGACGCGGTGCGCAAGCGGCCGGGGATGTACATCGGCGACACCGACGACGGCTCGGGCCTGCACCACATGGTCTATGAGGTGGTCGACAACGCCATCGACGAGACCCTGGCCGGCTGGGCCAGCCGCGTTGAGGTGATCCTGAACGCCGACGGCTCGGTGACGGTCACCGACGACGGGCGCGGCATCCCGGTGGATATCCACGAGGGCGAAGGCATCTCGGCGGCCGAGGTCATCATGACCCAGCTGCACGCCGGCGGGAAATTCGACCAGAACTCCTACAAGGTCTCCGGCGGCCTGCACGGCGTGGGCGTCTCGGTGGTGAACGCGCTCTCCGAGTTCCTGCGCCTGAAGATCTATCGCGGCGGCAAGTCCTACGAGATGGAGTTCCGGCACGGCGATTCCGTCGCCCCGCTGAAGGAAACCGGCGACGCGCCGATGCGCGAGAACGGCCTGCCGCTGTCGGGCACCGAAGTCACCTTCATGCCCTCGACCCAGACCTTCGCCTTCATCGACTTCGACCTGAAGACGCTGGAGCACCGGCTGCGCGAGCTGGCGTTCCTGAACTCCGGCGTGACCATCTGGCTGAAGGACCACCGCGGGGCCGAGCCCTTCGAGGAGGTCATGCACTACGACGGCGGGGTCGAAGCCTTCGTGCGCCACCTCGACAAGGCCAAGACGCCGCTCCTCAAGGAGCCGATCGTCATCCGCGGCAAGCGCGAGAACGTCGAGATCGACCTCTCGCTGTGGTGGAACGACGGCTACCACGAGAACGTGCTGTGCTTCACGAACAACATCCCGCAGCGGGACGGCGGCACCCACCTGGCGGCCTTCCGTTCGGCGCTCACCCGGATCATCACCGGCTATGCCGATAGCAGCGGCGCGGCCAAGCGCGAGAAGGTCTCGGTCGGCGGAGAAGACGCCCGTGAGGGCCTGACCTGCGTGCTCTCGGTGAAGGTGCCGGACCCGAAGTTCTCGTCACAGACCAAGGACAAGCTGGTCTCCTCAGAGGTGCGCCCGGCCGTCGAAGGCCTGGTGCAGGAGGGCCTCGGCTCCTGGTTCGAGGAGCATCCGACCGAAGCGCGCCTGATCGTGCAGAAGATCGCCGAGGCGGCCGCAGCCCGCGAGGCCGCCCGCAAGGCCCGCGAACTGACCCGGCGCAAGTCGGCGCTGGATATCTCGTCCCTGCCCGGCAAGCTCGCCGACTGCGCCGAAAAGGACCCGGCCAAGTCCGAGATATTCATCGTCGAAGGGGATTCCGCCGGCGGCTCGGCCAAGCAGGCCCGCAACCGCGACAACCAGGCGATCCTGCCCCTGCGCGGCAAGATCCTGAACGTCGAGCGCGCGCGGTTCGACAAGATGCTGGGGTCCGAGCAGATCGGCACCCTGATCACGGCGCTCGGCGCCGGCATCGGCCGCGACGACTTCGATATCGAGAAGCTGCGCTACCACAAGATCGTGCTGATGACCGACGCCGACGTCGATGGCGCCCACATCCGCACCCTGCTGCTCACCTTCTTCTACCGGCAGATGCCGGAGGTGATCGAGCGCGGCTATCTCTATATCGCCCAGCCGCCGCTCTATAAGGCGTCCAAGGGCAAGTCGGTGCGCTACCTGAAGGACGACCCCGAGCTCGAGATCTACCTGATCGACGAGGGCGTGGACGGCGCGACGCTCGACCTCTCCAACGGCGAGCGGATCACCGGCAAGGACCTGCTGGCCATGGTGCAGACCGCGCGCGGGGCCAAGGCCAACGTCGAGCGGCTGGCGGCGCGGGCTCCGGCCTTCGCCATCGAGCAGGCGGCGCTGGCGGGCCTGCTGGCCGGCGGCGATCCTGCCGCCGCGGCCGCACGCCTCGACCTCTATGCCGAGGAAGGCGACGGCGCCTGGTCCGGCGAGCCCGGCGAGCAGAACAGCTTCGTCTTCTCCCGCGTGAAACGGGGCGTCTCGGAGCGCGTCGTGCTGGACGAACTCCTGCTGCACGCCGCCGATGCGCGGCGCCTGGCGGAGCGCTCGAAGGAGCTGGCGGAGATCTTCGCCGGCCGCGCCACGTTCACGCGCAAGGACCGCGCCACCGTGGTGCGCGGGCCGATCGACCTGGTGAACGCGGTGATGGACAACGGCCGCCGCGGCCTCTCCGTCCAGCGCTACAAGGGCCTCGGCGAGATGAACGCCGACCAGCTCTGGGAAACCACCCTGGACGCCGACGCCCGCACCCTGTTGCAGGTGAAGGTCACCCACGCCGACGACGCCGACGACATGTTCACCCGCCTGATGGGCGACCTGGTCGAACCGCGCCGCGAGTTCATCCAGGAAAACGCCCTCGACGCCGAGGTCGACGTCTAGGCGGAGAGCCTAGGGCTTCGTTTGCGCGAAGACCTCGGTCAACGCCTCGTCGAGGCCGGGCGCGGCGTAGTCCTGATTGGCCAGAATCGCCACGACGTAGCCGGTCTCTGGGAAGATGTGGAAGCGGGTGCTTACTCCGCCGAAGATGCCGTCGTGGCCGTAGGACTTGCCCGCGGCGGTCGTCTCGATGACGAAACCTGCGCCGTAGTTGTGCGGCGGATGGTCCGTCCACATGAAGTCCAGGGACGCTTTGGAGACCAGCTTGCCGCTCTCCAGCGCCTTGGCGAACCGCAGCAGGTCGCCGACCGTCGAGTAGCCCCCGCCGGCCGGGCCGCCGCGGAACATGTTCTGGACGACATTCTCCCGCCAGGCCGGTCCGGGGCCGGCCACGTAGTACCCCATGGCCAGGTTTGGAACGATCTGGTCCGCGGCCCAGCTCTCGGTGTCGGCCATGCCAGCGGGCGCGAATATATGGCGGCGGACGTAGTCGAAATAGTTCTCGCCGGACGCCTTCTCGATCACCACGCCCGCCAATAGAGGACCGGTGTTGCTGTAGCTCCATCCCGAGCCCGGCGGAAAACTCGGACGATCGCCCCGGACCAGCGGCTTGTAATCGTCCAGCTCGCGGAAGCGGTCACGCGGAAGGCGCGACCATTCCGGCCCGAGGAAGCTCCCCAGTCCGCTGGTGTGTGTAATCAACTGCCGGACGGTGATGCCCCGGCTGACCTCGAGCGGCAGCCAGCTCTCGTCGGCATATTTGCTCAGCGGGTCGTCGAGCGAGATCTTCCCGGCCTCGACGAGCTGCATAACCGCCACCGCGGTGAACATCTTGTTGATCGAGGCAAGGTTGAAACGGGTCGCCGGCGTGTTCGGCGCATCGTACCGGCGGTTCGCCAGTCCGCACGCCTGCTCGAACAGCACCTTGTCATGGCGCGCAACCAGGACGGCGCCTGAGAAGACGCCCGCCGCACAGCCCCGTTCGACCTGACGGCGCGCCGCGGCGGCCACGGCGGCGGTGCTGAGCGTCCGGGGAAGGGGCGGCGCCCAGGTCGGCGCGGGACCGGGGTCGAAGTCGGTGATCCGGGCCTCGGGACTGTCGTCGAACTCCAGCGTGAGGCTGTGGCGGACGCCGTAGATCCTGTCACGCAGCAAGGCCTCGGCCCGGCGCGGTCCGGCCATGCGCACGCCGTCGAGCGTGTAGCCGCCGGCGACCCGCTTCTGCGCCGCGAGGAAGATCAGGATCGCGCGCGCCGACGCGGCTTCCTTGTAGGCCGGTGCTATGTCGCGGTTCACGAACGTCTCTGCCGCCTCCGGAGACCTGACGGCCGCCAGATAGGCCTCGAAGTGCTGAGTGACGACCGGCGGGGGATCAGCCCGCGGCGATTGCGCGGTCGCGCCCGTAGCAATGGCGGCAAAAGCCAGCATCCAAAGAGTCCGTCGCATGCCTGTTCCCCCGCTACACCGGCATGCTGACCCTGGAAATTACATATGTCAAATTCAGTACTTCCCGCGCCCGATTGCGCGCTCGCGGAAACCGGTGTCATTCTCTCGGCAACAAGGGAGAACGACGATGCGTGCGCTTGTCCTGATCCTGCTGTTGGGGGCCGGCCCGGCGCTGGCTGCGCCGCCGGCGGTCATCGTCAAGGAGGCCGAGGTGATGCGGCGCGAGCCCCCGCCGCACGGGGCCATCGGCATGAGCACGGCCTACCGGATCTCCGACGCCGCGCCGAACCGTACGATGGAGTTCCGCAAGCGCGTCCTGCACAAGGGCGCCGCCATCGGCCGGCACCCCATCGATCACGACGAAGTCTACTACGTGCTCGCGGGCGAGGGCGACGTGACCTCCGACGGCGCGACGACGCGGATGGCGCCCGGAATGGCGGCCTACCTCTACCGCGGCGCCCAGGTCGGGATCCGTCAGGTCGGCGAGACGGACCTGACGCTGATCATCGCCTATCCGTTGCCAAAGGATTAGCGCGCGCCTGACGGTTCCGGCCGCCTGACGGAAACGTCACGGACGTGTGACGTTCCTGCAACCGTTGCCCCGAAGACACGGTGCGGTGGTGTAGATGTCACTCCGAACGGTCGGCCTGCCGACTCGCATCGAAGGACATCCTCCCCATGACGATCTCTTCTTCTCGCCGGCTGACTCTCGCCTGCGGCGCCGCCGCAGTTGCAATGGCCTTCGCGACGGGCGCGACCGCGCAGACCGCCGCCACCCAGGTCGACGAGGTGATCGTCACCGCTCAGAAGATGACCCAGAACATCAACGACGTGCCGGTCTCCGTGACCGCGGTCAGCGGTGAGAAGCTGGACGTCATCCGCTCCTCCGGCGGCGACATCCGGGTGCTGTCGGGCCGCGTCCCCAGCGTGATCCTGGAATCGAGCTTCGGCCGGACCTTCCCGCGCCCCTACATCCGCGGCCTCGGCAACACCGACTTCGACCTGAACGCCTCGCAGCCGGTCTCCTTCGTCTATGACGAGGTCGTCCTGGAAAACCCGATCCTGAAGGGCTTCCCGCTCTTCGACATCGGCCAGGTGGAAGCGCTGCGCGGGCCGCAGGGCACGCTGTTCGGCCGCAACACCCCGGCCGGCGTGCTGAAGTTCGACAGCGTCAAGCCGAGCCAGGAAACCGGCGGCTACGCGCAGGGCTCCTACGCGACCTACGGCACGGTGAACCTCGAGGGCGCCGTCGGCGGCGCGCTGGTTCCGGACGTGCTCTCGGGCCGTATCTCGGGCCTCTACCAGCACCGCAACGACTGGATCGACAACGGCTTCACGCACGAGAACAACGCGACCGGCGGCTATAACGAATACGCCCTGCGCGGCCAGCTGCTCTACACGCCCACCGCCCAGTTCAGCGCGCTGGCCAATGTGCACTACCTGCACCTGAACGGCAGCCCGCAGATCTTCCGCGCCAACATCATCCAGAAGGGCACGAACGATTTCGTCGCCGGCTTCGACCGCGACACGATCTTCCAGGACGCCCAGCCGCGCTCGTTCCAGCACGTGCGCGAGAGCGGCGCCAACCTGAAGCTGACCTATGACTTCGGCGGCCCGGTGCTGACCTCGATCACCGGCTACGAGCATGTGAAGGTGCTCAGCCGCGGCGACATCGACGGCGGCTTCGGCGCCGTGTTCGCACCGCCCTCGGGCCCCGGCTTCATTCCGTTCCCGTCGGAAAGCGCCGACGGCATGCCCTATCACCAGCAGTGGAGCGAAGAGCTGCGGCTGGCCGGCAACTACGGCGCGCTCAGCTACACGATCGGCGCCTTCTACTTCATCGAAGACGTGAAGATCGACAGCTTCGACTACAACACCCTCGCGGGCGGCGCGACCGACGGCTACGCCTACCAGCATCAGAAGACCGACAGCTGGGCCCTGTTCGGCAACGCCAACTACAAGGTCTCCGACGCCTGGACGATCGGCGGCGGCATCCGCTACTCGAACGACGACAAGGACTTCCTGGCCCAGCGCCTGCAGTCGCCGTTCGGCGCGCCGAACACCGCGGTCCTGAAGGCCAGCCCGTCCAGCGACGACGTCAGCTTCAACCTGAACACCACCTACGCGCTCAATGACGATACGAACCTCTACGCCCGTATCGCGAAGGGCTACCGCGCGCCCTCCATCCAGGGCCGCCTGGTGTTCGCCGACACGCTCTCGATCGCCAAGAAAGAGACGCTGATGTCGTACGAGGGCGGCCTGAAGAGCTACGCCTTCGACCATAAGCTCCGCTTCGACGCCGACGTCTTCTACTACCGCGTCGACGACATGCAGCTGACCGCGGTGGGCGGCGGGATCAACGCCGCGCGTCTGCTGAACGCCGACCACGCCGAAGGCTACGGCTTCGAGTTCGACGCCGAAGCGCGCCCGATCGAGCACATGCAGCTCACCGCCGGGTTCTCCTACAACCACACCAAGATCGACGACCCGAACCTCCTGACGGCGCCTTGCGGCGGCGGCTGCACCGTCCAAAGCCCTCCCGGCCCGCTGCCGGGCACGGTGCGGATCGACGGCAATGCGCTGCCGAACGCCCCGCGCTGGATCGCCAACGCCACGGCTCGCTACGCGATCCCGTTCGGCGACGGCGAGTTCTTCGCTTACGGCGACCTGGCCTACCGTTCGAAGATCAACTTCTTCCTCTACAAGTCGGCCGAGTTCAACGACGACCACCTGACCGAAGCCGGCCTGCGGGTCGGCTACGCGGCGGCCGGCGACAAGTGGGAAGCGGCGCTGTTCGGCCGCAACATCTTCAACGACAAGAGCCTCGAAGGCGGCATCGACTTCGACAACCTGACCGGCTTCGTCAACGACCCCGCCACCTGGGGCGTCGAGCTGAAGGGCAAGTTCTAGGGCTCTTCGAGGATCACCTCGCGCAGCACCACGGCGTCGTTATGCGCCTCGTCGTGGGCTGCGTAGATCAGGGTCAGTGGTCCCTCGCGGGCCGCGCCGCGTAACGCGTCGAGCAGGTCCGGTTGCCGCCGGATCTGCTCGATGTAGCGTCGGCGAAAATCATCCCAACGCGCCGGGTCGTGGCCGAACCACTGCCGCAGCTCCGTGGTGGGGGCGATATCCTTCATCCAGAGATCGATGGCGGCCTTGGCCTTGGTGACGCCGCGCGGCCAAAGGCGATCCACCAGCACCCGGCGCCCGTCCGCCGGCGACGTCGGTTCGTAGGCGCGCTTCAGGCGGACATGTTCGGCGTCGATTCGCCCGGTCATCGTCCCTAGCCTTCGAAAGTCCTCACCACGTCCAGCACCGCCTCGCCGTAGCGGGCGAGCTTGCCTTCGCCGACCCCGTTCACCTCGGCCAGCGCCGCGCGGGAGCCCGGCTTGACGGCCGCGATCTCGGTGAGGGTCCGGTCGTTGAAGATCACGTAGGGCGGCACGTGCTGGCTTTTGGCCTCGTGGCTGCGCCAGGACCTCAGAGCCTCGAACAGCGGCCGGTCGCTCGCCGACACCGCCATCGCCTCGCGGCTGCGCTTGCGGGTCCGGCCCGTGCGGCCCGGCTCCTCGTACCCCTCGACGGCCTTGCGCATGGCGATGCGCCGTTCGCCGCGGAAGACCGCGCGCACGGCTTCCGGATCGCCGACGCCGACCAGCGGCCGGCCGTCGTTGGGGTCTTCCCGCAGCAGCCCTTCGAACAGCAGCTGGTCGGTGAGGTCGCGCCACTGGGCCTGCGACAGCTCCTGGCCGATGCCCCAGGTCGAGAGCGACGCCTCGTGGTCGCTGACGTCCTTGGTCTTGCCCATCAGGTGGTCGATCAGCCGGCCGCGCCCATAGCGCCCCGCCAGCCGGTGGGCGGCGGAGAGCGCCTTCTGGGCCGCCTCGGTGGCGTCGGTGGTCTCGACGACGCCGGTGCAGAGGTCGCACTGGCCGCAGGCCTCGACGGCTTCCTCGCCAAAGTAGCGG
>JBOHKZ010000351.1:0-7906 GCA_050729355.1 Phenylobacterium sp.
GGCCAGAAGAGCTCCGCGAAACCCCAGTCCTGGGTGATGCCGGAGAACAGCCACAGTCCCGCGGCGAAGAGGGTGAAGCCGACGGCGATCACATAGCGTCCGTCGACCTTGGTCGAGAGCTGCGCGACGATCGGGGCGGTGACGAACATTGCGATGCCGGTGACGAACACCGTCAGCCCGATCTGCAGGCTGGAGAAGTCCCGCACCCTGCCCAGGAACACCGGGGTCAGATAGGTCGCGCCGTAGAGGCCGAAGCCGACGACGAGGTTCAGCACGCAGGCCATCGCGAAGGTCGGACGCTTGAATGGCGTCAGCTTGAGCACTGGCATCTTTGAATAGAAGGTGCGCTCGAAGAAGACCACGCATCCCACCGCCGAGAGCCAGGCGGCGACCTGGACGCCGGTGTCGTTGAACCACTCGTGCTTGGGGCCTTCTTCGAGCACGTACTGGAGGGCGCCGAGGAACAGCGCCAGCGAGGCCACATGCAGCCAGTCGATGCGCTTCAGCATCGATGGGTTGGCTTCGTCGACCTTGCCGAGCATGGGCAGGATGATGGTCACGGCGAGCCCCGGGACGATGTTCATGAAGAACAGCCAGCGCCAGTCGGCCACCTCCGTCACCCAGCCCCCGACCGTGGGGCCCAGCGTTGGGGCGAGCGTCGAGACGACCCCCAGGATCGCCGGGATCATCGCCCGCTTGGGCCCCTCGAACATCGCGAAGCCCGTGGCGAACACGGTCGGCACCATGGCGCCGCCGGTGAACCCCTGCAGCGCGCGGAAGAAGATCATCGAGTTGATGTCCCACGCCAGGCCGCACATCAGGCTGGAGATCGTGAAGAGGGCCGCGGAGGCGGTGAACAGCCAGCGCGTCGAGAGCGCCTGCGAGAGGAACGCCGCCAGCGGGATCATCACGATCTCGGCCATCAGATAGGCGGTCTGCACCCAGGCGATCTCGTCGGGTCCGGCGCTCAGGCCGGCCTGGATGGAGTTCAGCGAGCCCGCGACGATCTGGATGTCGAGCAGCGCCATGAACTGGCCAAACGCCATCAGGCCGAAGATCAGCAGCTTGCGGCTTTCCGACAGCGCGCCGGGCGTGGCGGGCGCCGCGGCCAGGGGAAGCGTCGCGTCAGTCATGGGCTTGCGGGGTCCGGGCTATGATATTATGTTCATCATATAAACCGGAGCGACGCAATTGCGATACCCCGACAGCCACAAAGAAGAGACGCGGGCGAGGCTGGTGAAAGCCGCCGCCGCCGCGGTGCGCGCCAAGGGACCTGACGGCGTTGGCGTCGCCGAGATCATGAAGGAAGTGGGCCTGACCCACGGGGGCTTCTACGCCCACTTCCCGTCGAAGGAGGCCCTGGTGGCCGCCGCGATCGGCGAGGCCTTCGACCAGGGCCGCCGCCGGTTCGGCCGCCTCACGGCCGACCTGACGGGCCTCGAAGCCTTCGGGGCTTTTGTGGATTCCTACGTCACCATGGATCACCGGGCGTTTCCGGAGCGCGGCTGCCCGGTGGCCACCATCGCTTCCGACCTGCCCAGGCAGGGACCGGCGGTGCGCGCGGTGTTCGACGCCGGCGTGACCAGCCTGATCGATCGCGTCGCCAACTGGCTGCCCGGCGAGGCTGAGGAGCGCGAGGGTCTGGCCGGTTCGCTGGTGGCCGAGATGGCGGGCGCCGTTGCGCTGTCCCGCGCGGTCTCCGACGAGGCCATGGCGGCGCGCTTCCTGGAACAGTCCCGCCGCCGCATCCGCGCGCGGGCCGGTCTGGACGACGGCGTGGCAGGTACGGCATGAACGCGATCATCCCCGACGCCGCGGCCATGAGTGGTCTGGAGCAACTTCGCGCGGTCTTCGATCCCGATCGACCGGAACGCGCGCCGGGCATCGGCAAGACCCTGGGCTTCAGCGTCGTCGAGCTGGAGGAGGGCCGCGTGGTGTTCGGCGGCCATCCGGACGAGAGCGTCTACAACCCGATCGGCACCGTCCACGGCGGCTATGCCGCGACCCTGCTGGACTCGGCCGTGGGCTGCGCAGTGCATTCCGCGCTGAAGGCCGGCCAGGGCTACACGACGCTGGAGCTGAAGGTCGCCTACCACCGCCCGATGACCAAGGACACCGGACCCGTCCGCGCCGAGGGCAAGGTGATCCAGGTCGGCCGCCGCGCCGCCTTCGCCGAGGGTCGCCTCACCGATCTCGAGGGTCGCCTCTACGCCACCGCCACCTCCACCCTGCTGGTGTTCGACCGATGAAAATGGAAACCATCGAAACCGCCACGGCGGTGCCGGCGAAGAAGCGGCGGCTGCCGCGCGGCGTCCTGGTGCTGGGCGCGGCCTTGGTGATCGGCGGCGGGGGCGTGGTCTATCTGAACGCCGCCCATCGCTCAGCCACGACGGACAACGCCTATCTGAAGGCCGACGACACCATCGTGGCGCCTCGCGTGAAGGGCCACGTGGCCCAGGTGCTGGTGGCGGAAAACCAGGTGGTGCAGGCGGGCCAGGTGCTGGTGCGCCTGGATCCCGAAGAATACGCCGCCAGGGTCGCGGGCGCGCGCGGCGACCTGGCGCTGGCCGAGGCCTCGGTCGCCCAGGCGCAGGCCACGCTCAGCCGGTTGGGGTCGGAGAGCGCGCTCGCCGCCGCCAACGTCCGCGAGGCGCAGACCGGCATCCGGGCGAGCGACGCCCAGGCGGTTCGCGCCCAGGCTGACTGGGACCGCTACGATTCACTCCTGAAGACCGGCTGGGTGCCGCGTCGCGACGCGGATCGGGCACAGGCCGACGCCATCGCCGCCTCCGCGGCCGCCGAGCGCAGCCGCGCGACCCTCGCGGTCAGCCGCAGCCAGGCCGACGTGACGGCGCAACGACGCGGCGAGCTGGAGGCCGGGGTCGCCCAGGCCAAGGCACAACGCGACAAGGCCAACGCCGCCCTGGCGCTCGCCCTGCAGGATCGCGACCATTCGGAAATCCGCGCGCCGATCGCCGGCGTGGTCGGCGACCGCCAGGCCAATGTGGGCGACTACGTCCAGCCCGGCTCGCGGCTGATGACGCTGGTGCCGGTGAGGGACCTCTACATCACCGCCAACTTCAAGGAGACCCAGACGGCGCGCATGCTGCGGGGTCAGGCGGCCAAGGTGAAGGTCGACGCGCTGCCCGGCGTGACGCTGAAAGCCCATGTGGAGAGCTTCGCGCCGGGTTCGGGCTCGGAGTTCGCCCTGCTGCCGTTCGAGCCGGGCACGGGCAATTTCACCAAGATCGTCCAGCGGGTGCCGGTGCGCCTGCGTTTCGATCCCGGCCAGCCGGATGTTGCGCGGCTGCGTTCCGGCCTCTCCGCCAAGGTGACCGTCGCCCTGGCGAGCTAGAGGAAATCTCAGCCGGCCCCCAGACTTTCGGCATATTCCTATCAATCAAATAGGAATTAGATTGTCGGTATGCCTGAAGCGCATATCGAGATGGAGGCGGAGGACGGCTGTATCGACGCCTTCGCCGTCTGTCCCGACGGCCCGGGACCCTGGCCGCCAGTCCTGCTCCTGAGCGACAGCCGCGGCGCGCGCCCCGCCATCGAGGGGATGGCGCGACGGCTGGCCGGCGAGGGCTGCTTCGTGCTGGCCCCAAACCTCTTCTACCGGACCGGCGTCGGATCGAGCGCCGACGCCCGACGCGCCGCGGTGGCCGTCCTGCTGGACCCCGATGGCCAGCTCGAGGACTTTGAAGCCTGGCTGCACGCCCTGGAAGCCGAACGGCTGGTGGACGACACCCGGATCGGCGTTCTGGGCTACGGCGTCGGCGCGGCGGTGGCGCTACGGCTGGCGGCCCTGCACGCCGAGCGGATCGCGGCGGCGGCGGTCTTCTACGGCGGCCGTCCTTCGCCGGCCGAGGCCCATCACCTTGCAGGCTGTGTGAACGCCGTCGTGCACATCGGCCACGCCGAGGGCGATGGGGCCGACGATGGCGTGCTGGAGGCGGCGCTACGTCGCGAAGGCGTCGACTTCGAGAGCTTGGTCTACCCCGCGCCGCGCGGTTTCGCCGTTCCCGATCATCCCGGCTACGAGCCCGCCGCGGCCCAGCGCCATTGGGCGAACCTCACGGAACTCTTCCGAGGGACGCTTATGCTGTCGAAATCCGACGTTGCCGCCCCCACAGGACGCTCCGAAGGCGGAATTTCACCCCAGGGAACCCCTAGGGCACTTCTCTAGGTGGCGCTCTGCGCAATTGCTCCTAGGATACCCTCAAGCGACTCAGTTCACGCGCTTTTGCATGCGTGACGGCAGTCGCGTGATACCTAGCTGGGGGAGCCCAATGGCCGAAGTCAAAAAAACCAATGCTCTGCAAAAGCCGCTGACGCCGTCGGCGGAGCTGGCCGCCGTGGTCGGACCGGGGCAACTGTCCCGCGGCGACGTCGTGTCCAAGATGTGGGTCTACATCAAGAAGAACAACCTGCAGGACCCGAAGAACAAGCGCGACATCCTGGCTGACGCCAAGCTGAAGCCGATCTTCGGCGGCAAGGACAAGGTCAGCATGTTCGAAATGAACAAGCACCTCGCCGGCCACCTGAAGTAGGTCCGGACCCGCCGGGCCTAGCGCTCGGCGATCTGCAATTCGTTGCCGAAAGAACCTCGCGAGCCTTTGGCTTGCGGGGTTTCTTCGTTTCAGGGTTAGCTAGCTCGTGACGGGGAACCCATGACGCGTCTTCGCAAGGTCTTGATCGCCGGACTGGCCATGGCCGGCGTGCTGGTCGCCGCGAGCCACGTCCTGGCCGCGAAGCCCGCCCAGACCCGCTCCTTCACCCGCGCCGGCCCCAAGGGCCAGGTCAGCATCAGCGCGAGGGTGCGCGGCTCCGGACCGCTGGTGGTGCTGGTTCCGTCCCTGGGCCGGGGCGGCGCCGACTTCGACGAACTGGCGACGCGGCTGGCGCAGGCCGGCTTCACGGCGGCCAGCCTCGATCCGCGCGGCGTCGGCCAGAGTCGCGGGCCGATGGAGGGCGTGACCCTGTTCGATTACGCGGAGGACGCCGCGATGGTCGCCCGCGGCCTCTCGGACAAGCCGGCGGTCTTCATCGGTCACGCCTATGGCAACCGGGTCGTGCGCGCGCTCGCCTCCAGCCATCCGGAGGCGGTCTCCGGCCTGATCCTGCTGGCGGCGGGCGGCCAGGTGGCGATGGCGCCCGACGTGAAACAGGCCCTGGACGACGTGTTCGTGGAGACCCTGGGTCCCGCCGAACATCTGGCCGCGGTGCGCAAGGCCTTCTTCGCGCCGGGCAACGACGCTACGGCCTGGACCGGCGGCTGGTATCCGCCGGTGGCCAAGGCGCAGACCAAGGCAAACCTGGCGACGCCGAGCGGGGCGTGGGCGGGTGGTGGCCAGGGGCCCATTCTGATCGTGCAGGCGGCCGATGACCCGGTGGCCACGCCGGCCAACGCCGAGACGCTGAAGCAGTCGTACCCGGATCGGGTGACGGTGGTGACCATTCCCCAGGCCAGCCACGCCATGCTGCCGGAGCAGCCGCAGCTGATCGCCGACATCGTCATCGGCTATCTGCGCAGGCGCTGACGCCGAATGTTCCGGGTCCGTTAAGGCTCAGGCCCCAGAGTGCGCGCGCCCCTGTGCGGCGAACCTGGGAGGTCCCATTGCGCGAAGGCGCCAGAGCGGAGGTAGCGGCGGATCCGCGCGCGGCGGCGCCGACGGCCCTGCGCCTGGTTTCCGCGGGCGCAGAGGATGCGCTGGAGCGCTTCAGCGATCCGGCTCTGCTGGTGGCGGGCAAGGTCAACGTCATCTCCCTAGAGGCCGTCGAGGCGCGTTTCGGGCCGCGCTGGGAGCTTCGCCGCGATCAGGTCTATGACTTTGCGATGCGCGTTCTGGAGCGCGGCGTCGGCGCCGGAGGCTTCTTCGTACGGGTCTCGCCGACCGACTTCTTCATCGTCCAGCCCGACCTCGGGCGCGCAGCAGGGCAGGCCGCCTGTCTCCGCTACCTGCGCGAGGTGCTGAACCACTTCCTGGGCGACGACGGCATGGCGATCTCCGGCGTGCTTCAGGTCACCAAGATCGGCAAGGGCCGCCTCGAAGCCCGACGGATGGACGACAGCGTCCAGGCGGAAGCCGAAAACGCCAGCTTCCAACCGGCCGAGCAGACAGAGCCGGAAATGACCGCAGCGAAGCCGGAGCCGGTCGACGAGCCGGCTGAGCATCCGCTCGACCGCTGGACCCCGTTCGTCGCCGCCGATGGGCGCAAGCTTCGGGTCAGCGCCACTCTGGAGCCCGTCTACGAGCTGAAAGGATTCAGCCGCATCGGCTTCCGGATGGTCCGTCGGGTCATTGTGATGACCACCGGGGAAGAACTGTCGCCCCAGCAGATCTCCATGCTCTCGACTGCCGACGTCCTGCGGGTGGACCTGGCGACGGCCGTGCGGGGCCTTGACCGCCTCGCCGCCGAGAGTTCGGGCGAACAGCAACTCAGCCTGATCGTGCCCCTGTCCTTCACCAGCCTCTCCAGTCAGAAGGGCCGCACGGAGTTCGCCAAGCAGCTCAAGGAAACCGGCGCCCAGGTGCGCCTGGGCGTGATCTGCGAGATCGGGGATATCGAAGGGGTGCCGCCCGGCGCGCTACTCGCCGCGGCCTCGCTGGTTCGTCCCTTCACCCTGCTGGTTGCGGGCCGCCTGATCGACACGACGCCGCGGGCGATCGCCCGGATGGAAGGCGCCGGCCTGCAGGCCATTTCCTTCGAGTGCCCGCCAGGATTGGGCGAAGCCGAGTTCATCGGCTGGGCCACCGCGGCCATCCGCGCCACAAAGCGGGTCGCCAAGTCGGTGATGATCTACCGCGCCCGCTCGGCGAAACAGGCCGGGACGCTGGCCTCATTGGGCGCCAGCCACGTGAGCCTCGTCGCGGACTGACGACGCGCCGGGAACCTTCGCCTTGGTTCGCCGCTAAGCTCCCGGACTTCGGATTGCGGCAAAGCCCCCCAAATGTCAGTGTTCGGCGGGGGCCTGACACCGGTCTGGTCGAGGGCGCATGGTTGAAATCACGACGCTGTCGGAACTCACTATCGACGGCAAGCTGGCGCTGCACAGGGTCTCGTCCAGCAAGGAACTCTTCGACTACTCCACCGACGAATTGAAGAGCTGGTTTCATGGTCAGCGAGCGCTGAGCGACGCCATCATGGTGGGCGCCAACACGGTGCGGGTGGACGATCCGCTGCTCACCGTCCGCTATGCGGCAGGCCAGAGCCCGTGGCGCATCGTGCCCTCGTCCGACGGCCTGATCCCGCTGGAGTCGGCGCTGCTGAACGACGGCCATCGCACACTGGTGGCCACCTCCAAACGCGCCACCGCAGACGTTAAGGCGGCGCTCGCCGCCAAGCCGGGGGTCGAGGTGGTGACCTGCGGCGAGGACGAGGTGCACCTGCCGAGCCTGATGGCGATCCTCGAGGTGCGCGGCGTGAAACGGCTCATCGCCGAGGGCGGCTCGACGCTGCTGCACAGCCTGTTCGGCGAGGAGCTGGTCTCGCGGATCATCATCAAGCACATCCCGATCATCTCCGGCGATCCGGACGCTCCGACCTACCTGACCCTCGCGAGGCGGCCGGGCGGGCCGCTCGGCGTCTCGCGCTGGAAGCTCGACGAGTGGTTCGTGAAGGGCGGCATCGGCGTCTCGATCTACTCGCGGGCGGAACCCTTATGAACGCCGTCACGCCAGGCGCGCTGGCGGTCCTGGCCGACCGGCTGGGAGAGGGCGGCGCTGACGTTCCCCCGGCCGTCTACGACTCGCGCATCGACCTGGCCGGGGAGGGCGCAGATCCCGCCATCGAACTCTATGTGAAGCACCAGGCCCTGATGCGCTGCTACCAGGCGCGCTACGTCCTCTTACCCAGTGAAGCCCCGCCTGGCGGGCTCCTGGGGCCCTGGCAGCGCTACTAC
>JBOHKZ010000352.1:0-9271 GCA_050729355.1 Phenylobacterium sp.
GTCGTAGAGCGGGAACCAGCTCGACTGCATCTGCACCATGATCCGGTGGCCTGGCAGGAAGACGTGGTTCGTGGTCGGCATGACGAACCGGTATTTCTGGACCTCGTTTGCCGGGATGGCCTTGGGCTCGGCGAAGCTCTCGCGGTAGCGGCCGCGGAAGATGTCCATCGAGACGCCCAGCTCATAGCCGCCCATCTCCAGGTTCGACGGCACGGTGTCCGGATAGACGTCGATCAGCTTCACTACCCAGTCGCTGTCTGTGCCGCTGGTCGAGGCGAAGAGGTTGACGATCGGCGGGCCGGAGATCTGCAGCGGCGCGGTGAGCGGGGCGGAGACGTAGGTCAGGACGTCGGGTCGGCCGTCCACGTGGCGCTGGTCGGTGGTCAGCCAGTAGCGCCACTGGTCGCCGTCGTCCCAGCGCACCGGGCGGCGAACGTAAGGAACGGGGTTGGCCGGGTCGGAGACGTACTCGTCGAACGCCGGACCGGCGGCGGGCGCGCTGAAGCTCAGGCCCAGGCCAGGCTGGAGATAGAGCGGCTTCAGCTTTGCGGGGCAGTTGGTCTCGCAGGCCAGCGGCCACTTCTGCAGCCGATCCCATTTGTCGGCGCCGCTGCGGAAGATGAACACCGGCGGGGTGTCGGCCTTGGGCGCGTTGGTCTTCAGGTGGGCGTCGAGGAAGGGCTTCAGGACCGTGAGGCGGAACTCGGTGGCCGTGTCGCCGGGAAGCTTCAGGGCGCCCAGGCTGCGCTGCTCGTAGTTGACGCCGGAATGGCGCCACGGACCGAGCACCAGATAGTTCATGTCGTTGTTGACGTCCTTGGACTCGGTGGCCGCGTACGCGTGGACCGTCCCCCACATGTCTTCCTGGTCCCAAAGCGCGCCGACCCACATGGTGGGGACCTTCAGCGGCTGTCCGGCCAGCGTCTTGTCGAGCGCCTGCTGGCTCCAGAAGCTGTCGTAGGCGGGGTGCTCGGTGAGCTTGCGCCAGAAGGGGATCTGGTCGAGGCCGCCGCTCTTGGCGAACGCGCCGGCCGAGCCCGCGCGGCGGAAGTTCTCATAGTCGTCGAGGCCCTGGCGCGGAATCATCACCCCTTCGCCGCGGGCGCTCATCTGGCTCAGGAAATAGTCCATGTTCCGCTGGCGGAACGCCCCGTAGTGGAACCAGTCGTCGCCCATCCACCCGTCGACCATCGCGCTCTGTGGTACGGCCGCCTTCAGCGCCGGGTGCGGATTGATCAGGGCCATCAGGCTGGTGAAGCCGTCGTAGGACGAGCCGATGATCCCCACCCGGCCGTTCGATTCCGGGATGTTCTTCACCAGCCAGTCGATGGTGTCGTAGGCGTCGGTGGAGTGGTCGACGGCGGTCTTGTTGAGCGGGCCGATCAACGGGCGGGTGGCCACATAGTCGCCCTCCGAGCCGTACTTGCCGCGGATGTCCTGGTAGACGCGGATGTAGCCGTCTTCGACGAAGGGCTCGTCCATCTGCGCCAGCAGGGCGTCGACGTGCGGCGACTGCGTGCGCGTGGCGCGCTTCTTGGCGTTGTAGGGCGTGCGGGTCAGCAGGATCGGGGCGTCCTGCGCGCCCTTCGGCATGACGATCACCGTGTAGAGCTTCGTCCCGTCGCGCATGGGGATCATGACCGTGCGCTTGATGTAGTCGTTGGACGCCGTGGGGAGGTCGAACTTCTCGGGAATGTCCGGCGTCATCGGGTCGGTTTGGGCGGCGACAGGGCCGGTGACGAGCGTGAGGACAACGGCCGCCGCCGCAAGCACTGAGGATCGGGTCATGGCTTGACCGTAGCCGATGGCGACGGCTTGAGAACCCCCCGAGCGTTAGGTCGCACCCCTCGCCATAAGGCTCTCCGCGCAGTCGACGAGGGTGTCGGCGGCGGGCCGGGGCCTCTCGCCATCGCCCTGGCTTTCGATTTGCAATAGACAGCGGCGCAATCCTGCGACGAGGCTCTATGGACTACCTTTCCATTCTCACGAGCGGCGGACACATCGGCTTCCGGGGGCGGATACATGCCGATTATCCGCGGCCGACCCTGCTGATGGTCGCCGGCGCGTTCCCGCGGCCCGATCAGCATCAGGAAATCATCGACTGGTTTCGCGAGGCCAATGTGCTGGTGGCGAGGCTCCCCGGCATGGGGGTTCCCTCGTCTGACGCCGACGCCCGGGGCGTCACGGTCGGGCTCGAAGAGGCGGTGCGCGTTCTGCTGGGCGATCGGCCGCTCGTGGTCTGCGGGGGGTCCGCCAGTGGGCTGGTGACGATCCCGATGCGGGGCAATATCCACCGCAAGATCATTCTGGATCCGTTCCTGAGGACGGAGGGCCTCTGGCCGTTGCTCAAGTTCTCAAGGAAGTTGCTGGAGCAATCCCCGGACAATCAATACCTGCGCCGGTATCTGTGGACGATGTTCGGCTTTGGCCCCGATGCCGTGGAGAACCGCGACTATCGCGACATCGTCGACGCCATCGACGTACCGACCGACGTCCTGGTCGGCGAGGTTGCGCTGCAGCCGGAGCGTGCGCTTGTGGATTTCCCGTCTCTCACCTCGGTGGACGATCGAGCGCTGCTCGCTGCGCATCCGCTGGTCACGATGCACAAGACGCCCGCCGGGGTCGGACACGACCTCTGGTCCGACAAGGAGGCCTCCCGCACGATCCGGGAACTCATGAGCGCGGCCCTGCAGAGTTCGGCCGCCCTGTTGTAACGGTCGGGGCCGCGTCCTAGGCGCTGGCCAGCGCGCTCTGGAAGAGGATGGCGCCGTCAGCCGACCCCAATTCAGCTTCGAAGGCCCGGTCGGGGTGGGGCATCAGGCCAAGCACATTGCCGCGCTTGTTGACGATGCCCGCGACGCCGCGGGCCGAGCCGTTGGGATTGTCGAGGTAGCGGAACACCACCTGGCCTTCACCCTCCAGCCGGTCGAGGGTGGGCTCGTCGGCGAAGAAGTTGCCCTCGCCGTTGCCGACGGTCATGGCCACCTGGCGGCGGCCCGCATAACCGGCGGTGAAGCGGGTCTGGGCGTTGGTGACCTCGAGCTCGACGGTCTTGCAGACGTATTTCAGCCGCTCGTTGCGCAGCAGCGCGCCCGGCAGCATCTGGGCCTCGCAAAGCACCTGGAAGCCGTTGCAGATGCCGACCGTGGCGACGCCGCGTTCGGCCGCGGCCTTCACCTCGGCCATGATCGGCGAAAGCGACGCCATCGCCCCGCAGCGCAGGTAATCTCCGTAGGAGAAGCCGCCCGGTAGCACGATCAGGTCGAGACCGTCGGGGAGGGCGGTGTCGCCGTGCCAGACCATGTCGACATGGGCGCCGGTCGACCGCTCGATGGCGACCTTGCAGTCGCGGTCGCAGTTGGAGCCGGGGAAAACGACGACGGCGGCTTTCATGCGCATTCATCCAGGATGGGCCGCACCGGCTGGGCGTCCGGCGAGGCGAAGGGATAGCGGAAGCTGAACGCCTCGGCGGTGGGGCCAAGGCGTTCGAAGATGGCTAGGCGATCGAGGCCCTCGGCGGGCGTCGGTTGGTGGCCGGCGGGGACCCACCAGAGGGTCATATAGGTCTCCATCAGCACGAACCACTCGCGGCGACGGCGCATGATGTCGCGATGGGCGCTGCGGTAGACGAAGCCGGCGAGCGCGTCGAGATCGGTCCAGACCGACATGTTGATGGCGAAGAGCGGGTCGTCGGCCTTGGGCTGGATATCGGTGGCGTTGTTTCCCTCGCCCTTCAGCCGCCAGACAAACCCCGGCTGGCCATCGGCGAGCGCATTGATCCGGTCGAGGTTGGCCGCGAAATCGGCGATCTGCGGGTGGTCGACCGGCGCCAGCAGGCGCCCGACATTGATCTGCGCCAGTTGGTAGCCGCTCACCGATGCCATTCCTTGAGCCCCTCCAGATAGGCCAGCAGCTTGTCGTAGGCCTTGCGATCACCGTACGGGCAGCCGGTGGTCGTCACCGTGCCGCCCGCGGCCCGCTGCATCATGATCGCCGGATGGCCAGGCGCGCCGGGCTTGGTGATCAGATAGGACACATGGCCGTCGTCGCTAGAGTAGAACTTGTAGGGCTCGGCGCGGTCTTCCGGCGCCGGCTTGAGCGTCGGCTGGGCCGTCAGCTTGGCGGCCTGGGCCTCGAAGGGCTGGGCGCAGTCGAGGCCGAGCAACTCCGCCGCCGGCTCGGTCTTCGGCGCGCAGGCGCAGAGGGAGATCGGGAGAAGGGCGATGAGGGCCGCAGCCCTCACGCCACCTCCACGCGGTAGCTTTCGATGACGGTGTTGGCCAGGAGCTTGTCGCACATGGCCTTGACCTCGGCCTCGGCGGCGGCGGCGTCCTTGGCCGCCAGGTCGAACTCGATGGTGCGGCCGACGCGGACGTGCTCGACGGTGGGCCAGCCCAGGCCGTGCAGCGCCTGTTCAACGGCCTTGCCCTGCACATCGAGGACGCCGGGCTTCAGGAATACATGGACCGTCGCTTTCACTAGTGGAGGCCTCCCTGGATGACGGTCGGCATCTCCTTCATGATTCCGAGCCGGCGGGCGACCTCGGTGTAGCTCTCGATGACGTTGCCCAGGTCGCGGCGGAAGCGGTCCTTGTCCAGCTTCTCATTGGTCTGGGCATCCCACAGCCGGCAGGAATCCGGGCTGATCTCGTCGGCCAGGATCACGCGGGCGAAGTCGTTCTCGTAGATGCGCCCGTATTCGACCTTGAAGTCGACGAGGGTGATGCCGACCGCGCCGAACATGCCGGTGAGGAAGTCGTTCACACGCAGCGTCAGGGCCATCATGTCGTCGATCTCCTGGGTGGAGGCCCAGTTGAAGGCGGTGATGTGCTCCTCGGCGACCATAGGGTCGTGCAGCTTGTCGTCCTTCAGGTAGAATTCGATGATCGAGCGCGGCAGGGCCTGGCCTTCCGGCAGGCCGAATCGGGCCGAGAGCGAGCCGGCAGCGACGTTGCGGCAGACCACCTCGAGCGGAATGATCTCCACTTCGCGGATCAATTGTTCGCGCAGGTTCAGGCGGCGGATGAAGTGGTTCTGGACTCCGATTGAGCCCAGGCGCGTCATGATGTGCTCGCTGATCCGGTTGTTGATGACCCCCTTGCCCTCCAGGACCGCCTTCTTGGTCGCGTCGAAGGCGGTGGTGTCGTCCTTGAAGTACTGGATCAGCGTTCCGGGCTCGGGTCCTTCGTAGAGGATCTTGGCCTTGCCCTCATAAATCTTCTTGCGGCGGGTCATCGTCGCGCCTTCTCCAAGAGCGAGGGGTTTGCCGGTCGGCGGAAAACAAAAAGGCGCGCGATAGCTTCCCTCGCGCGCTGGTCCGACTCGGCCTCTCGCTCAATATGAGGCCGTTGCAAATTAACGGATGCGGCGCGGGGGCGCAAACATCCGCCTTTCGATTGCGGCCAGCGCGGGTGCAGGATATGGGATCGCCCGTTCGCGCCGCTTTCCGGAGACCACATGACCACCTTTGACGATCGTGAACGCGGATTCGAAAAACGGTTCGCGCTCGATCAGGAACAGGAATTCAAAGCCGGCGCGCGCCGCAACCGCGCGCTGGGCGAATGGGCCGCTGGCCTGATGGGCCTGCAAGAGAAGCACATCGCCGAATACGCCCAGGCGGTGGTGAAGTCCGACTTCGAGCAACCCGGCGAGGAAGACGTGCTGCGCAAGGTCTTCGAGGACCTCAAGGGCGCGGGCGTTGCGATCACCGAGGGCGAAGTGCGGATGAAGATGGCCGAGCTGCTGGCTCAGGCCCGCGAAGGCGTCCGCGAAGGCAAATAGCCCGGACACTCCCCACGCGGTTTGATTCATCCAGCAAAGGGGGGGCAAATGCGCTGGCTTCTGGCCGCCAGGCTTGTGGGCGGCATTCTACTTGGGGCCGGGCCCGTCGCGGCCGCAGGCCCGCTCGGCGGCAACCTGAATCCTAGCGCGATGGCCTGGTTTTATAACCGGCCCGGTGTAACGCCAGCGGTGCTGGCGGACGACCAACGTGCCTGCGCTGTGTTCGCCCAGTACGTAGCGGGATCACTCTACAGCGAGCTGCCCGACGGGACTGGGTTTGGTGGACTCATTGGCGTGCTTCTGGAGGGCGGCCTTAATGCCGGACCCAGAGCCGGCTATCTCGACGACTGTATGATCTCAAACGGGTACCGGCGCTTCAACATCGCTGAGACCAAGCTTGCGGCATTTGCAGAGCGCTTCAATGCGATGACCCCGGCGATACAGGCCGAGTTCGTCGGCGCGGAATCGCCGCCCGAGGGTGTCCTCGCCCGGCAATGGGTCAACGTCTACTGGTGGCCAGCCCAAGGCGAAGCCGCCCTCGCGCCGACATCGCGTCGCAGTGCTCCACGAGGCGTCCGGTCGACGACATTTGACAGGCCCAAGAGGCTGATCATCGATCCAGTCGTTGAGGGCACAACCCTCGCGCCCGGTCCCGCTGAAGCTGTCGTTGCCGTGACGCTCCGGTCAAACACACCCAAACCGGCGCTCCTGCACTTCATGCGCGACCTGGAAGAGACCGGGGCGCCGGATCTTCTCCCGGTCAAAAGCGACACCCAGTGGCCGACGATCCAGGTCAAGGCCAGCGCGGGCAAGACGGGGGCGGAGACTGTGACGCGTCGCGTGTTCGTAGTGCCCGCGGGTACCTACAGCTTGGCCTCAGTCGGAACCGGGGGGTTCGAGGGTTCAACTCTGTTCTGCTTGGGCACTCTCGCTTTCCGGGTCGAGCCAGGGGACGTCGTTGATCTTGGCGAATTTACAGTGCAGCCGGGAATGCAGGTCGTACATCCGCTCGCTCCGACACCGAAACTGCGGCTTAGGATTGACCGCCCTCCGATCGAAGCGGCGCGACAGGCCCTGACTTCATCATCAGCCGATCTCGCGGGAAGGATGAAGGCTGCCACGTTCCGCAACGATTTCCCCCACGAATGCCCGGCGACCGGCGGGTTTTCCGTCTATGGCTTCGACTCGCCTGGCGCCGCGACTTGGCGCGCGGCAGGGGGCAAATGAGTGCGGGCGTGGCGATCACCGAGGGCGAAGTCCGGATGAAGATGGCCGAGCTGCTGGCTCAGGCCCGCGAAGGCGTCCGCGAAGGCAAATAATCGCGGCTGACCTTCTTCGGCACGATGGTCGACCAGGCCTCAAGGACCAGGTCGGCCAGTTCGGCCTCGTCGATATCCTCCAGCACCACATAGCTCCAGACCCCGCCGGTTCCGACCTTGCAGGGCTGGAAGGTCTGCGGCCGCACCTCGAACAGGAAGTGCTGGTGCTCCCGCTCGAGCTTGAGGATGAAGCGGTCCTTCGAGCGGAGTGCGAAGGACTTCTTGCCGACCTGGAACCAGGGCTCGCCGTACCACTCGGTCTCCCAGGCGCCCGGCAGGGCCAGGGCTAGCCGGCGGAGGTCTTCGAGGCCTGCCATTGCGCTTCAGCCTGCTCGCCGAACACCCGGGCGAACACCCGGTCGACGTTCTTGAAGTGGTAGCCCAGGTCGAAGAGTTCGCCGAGTTCGGCGTCGGAGAGGGTGACTTCGGAATCGGCCTTCAGGAAATCCAGGAAATTTCCCTCGCCGCGCCAGACCTTCATGGCGTTGCGCTGGACGGCGGCATAGGACGCCTCGCGCGACATGCCCTTCTGCGTAAGGGCCAGGAGCACGCGCTGCGAATGGACGAGGCCGCCCAGGCGGTCGAGGTTCTTCGCCATGTTCTCGGGATAGATCACCAGCCGTTCCATGACCGAGGCCAGGCGGCGGAGCGCGAAGTCCAGGTGCACGGTGGCGTCCGGCGCGATGCCGCGCTCGACGCTAGAGTGGCTGATGTCGCGCTCGTGCCAGAGGGTGACGTTCTCCATGGCGGGGACGACGGCCGAGCGGACCAGGCGCGCCAGGCCCGTGAGGTTCTCGGTGAGGATCGGATTGCGCTTGTGCGGCATGGCGCTGGACCCTTTCTGGCCGACCTCGAAAGGCTCCTCGGCTTCCAGGACTTCGGTGCGCTGCAGATGGCGGATCTCGGTCGCCAGGCGTTCGATCGACGAGGCGACGACGCCCAGGGCCGCGAAATAGGCGGCGTGGCGGTCGCGGGGAATCACCTGGGTCGAGACCGGCTCGACGGCCAGGCCCAGCTTCTCGGCGACGTACTCCTCGACCTTGGGATCGACGTTGGCGAAGGTGCCGACCGCGCCGGAGATCGCGCAGGTGGCGATCTCGAACTTGGCCATGGCCAGCCGCTCCTTGGCGCGGACGAACTCGGCGTAGTGGCCGGCCAGCTTCAGGCCAAAGGTGATCGGCTCGGCGTGGATGGCGTGGCTGCGACCGACCATCGGCGTCATCCGATGCTCGTAGGCGCGGCGCTTGAGAGCCGCCAGCACCATGTCGACGTCCTCGATGAGGAGATCGGTCGCGCGGGAAAGCTGCACCGCCAGCGCTGTGTCGTTGACGTCCGAGCTGGTCATGCCCTGGTGCAGGAAGCGCGCCTCAGGCCCGACGATCTCAGTGACGTGGGTCAGGAAGGCGATGACGTCGTGCTTCACCTCGCGCTCGATCTCGTCGATGCGGTCGGCGTCCCAGATCGCGTCGCGGCCCTTCTCCCAGATGACCCGCGCGGCCTCCTTGGGGATGACGCCCAGGTCGGCCATGGCGTCGGCGGCATAGGCTTCGATCTGGAACATGATGGAGAACCGCGTCTGCGGGCTCCAGATGTCGGCGGCTTCCTTGCGGGCGTAACGGGGGATCATGCCGGGCGGTGTGACCCCAGCCGAAGCTGGGGTCAAGCGGGGCCGTGCGCGTCAGGCCACGGCGAGGGGGAGGGCGGCGCGGCGACGGCGCACGAGGGCGCCGACCCCGCCGAAGCCCGCGATCATCAGCGCCCAGGAGGCCGGTTCCGGGACGCCGCCTGCGTCGCCGATCGGCGAGGCGAAGGTGAAGTGGACGTCGTCGATCGAGAGGATGTCGTTGCCGACGATCAGCGAGACGGCGGAGATCGACTTACCCGGGTCGGTGAAGCCCACGAAGCTGGTGCCGTACTGGCCCGGGACGTCGACCGACTGGCTGGAGCCGTCGGTGAAGGCGAAGTGGATGCCGGCGATCTGGGCGCCTGCGATGAAGGCGCCGAACGAGTTGATCGGGTTGAGGAAGGTGAAGGTCGCCTCGCCACCGTAGACCTCGAGGAACTTCGAGCCGGCGACGGTGATGTTGTAGCCGCAGAGCGCTTCGTTGCAGGCAGAGGTGTTGGCGATCTTCTGATCGAGGCCGCTCAGGTTGACGCCGGTCAGGGTGACGC
>JBOHKZ010000353.1:0-14793 GCA_050729355.1 Phenylobacterium sp.
CCGAAGAAGACGTTGGGGATCGTCGACTGCATGGTGAGCGGGTTCACCTTCGGCATGTCCCACTCGTCGAATTCCATGCCGATGTCGCGTTCCATCCACGGGAAGGCGTTCTCCTGGCCAACGGCCACCAGCACGTCGTCGCACTCGTAGTGCTCGTCGGGAACGCCGGCCGGGACCAGCTTGCGGCGACCCTTGTCGTCGAACTCGGCCTTCACGACCTCGAACAGCACCCCGGTCAGCTTGCCGTCCTTGTGGGTGAATTCCTTGGGGACCCGGTAGTTGAGGATCGGGATGTCCTCGTGGATCGCGTCTTCCTTCTCCCAGGGGCTGGCCTTCATCTCCTCGAAGCCGGAGCGGACGATCACCTTGACGTCCTCGCCGCCCAGCCGGCGCGACGTGCGGCAGCAGTCCATGGCGGTGTTGCCGCCGCCCAGCACGATGACCCGCTTGCCAATCTTGTCGATGTGCTCGAACGAGACCGACGAGAGCCAGTCGATGCCGATGTGGATGTTGGCGCGGGCTTCCTCCCGGCCTGGCAGGTCGAGGTCGCGGCCGCGCGGCGCGCCGGTGCCCACGAAGATCGCGTTGTAGCCCTCGGTCAGCACGGACTTCAGGCTGTCGATGCGCTCACCCAGGCGAAGCGTCATGCCGAGGCCGGTGATGTAGCCCACCTCCTCGTCGATCACTTCCTCGGGCAGACGAAAGCGCGGGATCTGGCTCCGGATCATGCCGCCCGCCTTGGCGTCGGCGTCGTAGATCGTCACCTCATAGCCCAGTGGCGCGAGGTCGCGGGCCACCGTCAGCGACGCCGGCCCGGCGCCGATCAGCGCCACCCGCTTGCCGTTGGTCTGGGCCGCCGGCGGCGGCAGTTGCGCGGTGATATCGCTCTTGTTGTCGGCCGCGACCCGCTTCAGCCGGCAGATGGCGACGGGCTTTTCCTCGACCCGGCCGCGCCGGCAGGCAGGCTCGCAGGGCCGGTCGCAGGTCCGTCCCAGGATCCCTGGAAAGACGTTGGATTTCCAGTTGACCATGTAGGCGTCGGAATAGCGGCCGTCCGCGATCAGGCGGATGTACTCCGGAACCGGGGTGTGAGCCGGACAGGCCCACTGACAATCCACGACCTTATGAAAGTAGTCGGGTGTCCACGTACTGGTACGTTGCAAAACCCATTCCCTTCCCGCGACGCTCTCCTCCCGCGGCGGCAAGGCGAACTCTGGTGGTCACAGAGCAAGCAAAGCCGCCACGGCGCGGCGTTGACGCGCAGGTTAGGCCCCGTTCGGCGGTGAAGCCAAGCCGATTTCTAACCGACGATCACTGATTTCTGCGAAAGCGCGGACCAAATCCGGCGAAGACCTGGGCCCACCTCGCAAGGTCAAGCCTCAAGCGAACGTGACGTCGCCCGCAGTATTTCTGACGCGCAACGCAGATAGTGAATGCTACGTTAACTGCGGGGACCCCCTCGCCGAGGGGATGGGAGAATCAACCGATGACCAGTGTCAGCGACATCGAGTCTGCGCCCGAAACGCCGGTGTTCTCGTCGATCTTGAACGCCGAACGGCCGCTGGATGAAGACGCCGGCCCTGTGAGCCTCTACCAAGAGATCAACGAGCGCCGCGCGCGCATCGAGAACGCCGAGTTGTTGCAGAACCTGCGCAGCCTGTAGCCGCGATCGACCAGCCAACAAAAAAGCCCCGGACCGTGGCCGGGGCTTTCTGATGTCTGGAACGAACTCGGACTAGGCGGCGTAGCCGTCCGGCAGTTCGTCGTCCTTCAGCAGGTCGTCCTTGGTGACCTTCTGGTCCTTCACCTTGGCCTTTTCGACGATCAAGTCGACGACCTTGTCCTCGAAGATCGGTGCGCGCAGCTGCGCCTGGGCGTTGGGGTTCTGGCGGAAGAGGTCATAGACCTGCTGGGCCTGCGGGCCATAGCGGCGCGCCTCGGCCAGCATGGCCTCGTTCACTTCCTGGTCGGTGACCTGGACGTTGTTGGCGCGGCCGATCTCGGCCAGCACCAGGCCCAGACGCACCCGGCGTTCGGCGATCTTGCGGTATTCTTCCTGCAGCTTCTTGTCGGACTTCTTTGCGTCTTCCGGCGGCAGGTTGCCGGCTTCCTTGTCCTGCTGGACCTGTTGCCAGATCGAGGCGAACTCAGCCTCCACCATCTTCGGCGGCAGCGGGAAGTCGTGCTTGGTGTCGAGCTGGTCCAGCAGAGCGCGCTTCAGCTTGAAGCGGGTCGCCCCGGCGTATTGTTGCTCGAGGTTGGTCTTCAGGAGCTCGCGCAGCTTCTCGAGGCTTTCCACGCCGAGCTTCTCGGCGAAGGCGTCGTCGGCCGGCGAGTCGACCGGGCCCTTCACTTCCTTCACCTTGACCTCGAAGACCGCGTCTTTGCCCTTCAGCGTCTCGGCTTGATAGTCGGCCGGGAAGGTCACCTTCACCTCGACGTCGCTGTCGGGCTTGGCGCCGACGAGTTGTTCCTCGAAACCCGGGATGAACTGGCCCGAGCCCAGCACCAGCTCGGCGCCTTCGGCCGCGCCGCCGTCAAAGGCCACGCCGTCCACCTTGCCCAGGAAATCGATGACGACCATGTCGCCGTCCTTGGCCTTCACGGTCTTACCGGTCTTGGTCTCGTAGGTGCGGTTCTGCTTGGCCAGATCGTTGACCGCTTCATCCACCTCGGCCGCGGTGGGTTCATAGACAGGGCGCTTCAGCGACAGCGTCGCCGGATCCACCGGTTCGAATTCCGGCATGATGTCGATGGCGATCTGGAAGCCCAGGTCGGCCTTGCCGTCCATCACCGCGTTCATGTCGCCATCGGGCGTCAGGTCCGGGTCGCCGGCGGGGCGCAGCTTGTTGTCTTCGAGCACCTTCTGGGTGGATTCCGACAGGGTCTGCTCCACCACTTCGCTCATCAGCGCCTTGCCGTAGAGGCGCCGAACGTGGGCCGGCGGCACCTTGCCCGGACGGAATCCCTTGATGTTGAGGGTCGGCGTCACCTCGGCGATGCGCGCTTCCAGCTTGGAGTTCAGGTCCGCCATCGGGACGGTCACGCCATAGACGCGGCTCAGGCCTTCGCCAGACTTTTCAACGATCTGCATCGACATTCTTGAACTTCCGGCCACCGCGCAGAAAGCGCATTGCGGCCGCCTTTAGAGTGAAACATGATCGCCTCCGAGGGCTCGGCGACGGTCGGCGGTTATGTCACGACGGGCCTTGGCCTCCAAGCCTTCTTCGCCAGAGGGTCCGGAAGCCGGCCTGGACCCGCTCCTGTGGAGCTCTAAGAGCACCGCAGGATGGTGCGGATGAGAGGACTCGAACCTCCACGCCTTGCGGCGCTGGAACCTAAATCCAGTGCGTCTACCAGTTCCGCCACATCCGCCTACGCCTGCTGCCTAGGGGAAATGCGGAAATCGGGCAAGGAGCCGCGACAAGCGAGACCGGAAACTTGGGCGGTCGCCGGGCCTCATCGACTTGGATGAACCAAGACCGTGCCGACCGATGGCAAACGGTCGCTCGGAAGACGATCCCCTTCGGCGAGCGGTGCGATCGGAGCGAGTGTTCTCCCGATGTGGCAGGCGCAATCGGAGGCGCGAGCCGGTGTGCTACTCGGCGGGGGCCAGAAGCGACCCGGCGCGGCGCCTTTCGCTCCAGCGCCAGGAACGGCCGTACCGAGTAAGCGGCTCCTCGACAAACCGCGTCATGGCCCATCCAACAAGCACGCAACTTGGCAGGCTAAGAAGGGTCACGCCCCATTGCTGCCAGGTGGCGAGGTCCGGTCGCGTTCCGAGGATCAGGCCATGCATGACGCCCAGGACCGCCAGGTGGGTTAGATAGAGGCAGTAACCGTTGTTGCCGAAGAACTGCAGGGTTTTGGACTTCATCCGCTGGCCGAGAGGCAGGTCGCCGATGACACAGAGGATGAAGGAGGCCGCAGCAATCGCCAGGAGTGTCGGTCGCAGGACTTCGTACAGCCGCTGGTCGCCCAACTTCAGCGCCCAGATCGCGCCCAGGCCGGCCGCCGGGATATAGGCCATCGCCCTGCCCCAACGGGCCCAATCGATGCGTTCCTCCCGCACAGCGATTGCGGCGAGAATTCCGATCGCCAAAGTATCTGCGAGGCTGAAGATCAGGGCGTGGCCACCATGGGAATTCAAGAACCCGAAGTAGAAAATCGCGATCCGCATGCTCAAGGCCAATCCGCAGCACGCCAGAAGCAGCGGTACGAGCCAACGCCTGGGCGTGAACACCAGCATGGCCGGAGCTGCTAAGTAGAAGTGTTCCTCCACTGCCAGGGTCCAGGTCGGGGCGAGCCAGTGAGCGCCGATGCTCTGGGTCGCGACCATGGCGAAGTTCTGCACAAACAGCAGATAGGTCCAGAACGGTAGTTCGACGTCGGCGTCGCGCCATGGCGCCTGCACGAACATCAGCAGCGCCGAGAGGACCGCGACGGTGATCAGATACGGCGGCAGGATGCGGCAGATCCGCCGGATGTAGAATACAGCGAAAAAGTTCGCGCGGTCCTTCCTGTCGAGGATCAACCGGCCGATCAGGAATCCGCTGAGAACGAAAAACCCGCCAACTCCGACCCAGCCAACCATGGTGGCCTTGATGCCGTGCGTCACCTCGCCGAAGTAATGCGAGATGATGACCATCAGGGTCAGGGCGCCACGAAAGCCATCCAGCGCGACGATGCGCCGCTCGTCCGGCGTCGCGCCCACCCCTTCCACGGATCGAACCTGCCCCATGACTGGAACGTGCCATGGCGCTGAAAGCTTGGCCAGACAGCTCAACTAACGGGGGTTTTGCCCCCCCGCCTGGCGGCGCGTCAGAGACCCGCGCGGAACACCCAGTGCGGCCAGACCTGCTCGGCGTGGATGCGCCGGTCCATGATGAGCTCTTCGACCGCCTCGGTGGCGCCGATGCAGGTCGGGGCGTCGGCGTCGTCGTAGACCACGTAGCCGCCCTTGGTCATGTGCGGCCAGACCTCTTCCTGGGCGTATTTGACGGCCGAGTAGATGTCGCAGTCGATATGCGCGAGACCGAATTTGGCGCCCGTGGCGGCGATGCCCGGGAAGGTGTCCTCGAACCGGCCGCGGACGACGATCAGGTTGGTCAAGCCCAGCGCGTCGCGGCGCGCCTCCAGGTCGGCCTGGGATGTGTCGGCGAAGTCGCCGGCATAATGGGCATCGCGGGTCAGGTCGGTCTGCGGCATGCCGGCATAGGTGTCGCAGGCGTAGACCCTCGCCTGCGGATAGAGCTCGCGCAGAATCCACGCCATGAAGAGCGCGTTGCCGCCGCGGTACGAGCCGAACTCGATGATGTCCTGGCAGTCCAGCCGGCCCAGGAAGCGAGTGAGGATCAGGAAGAGGTCCATCCGCTTCAGGCCGACCATGATCGACCAGCCGCCCGAAGCCTCGACCGCAGCCCGGTAGAGCGGGTCGGCGGCGACGGCGTCCGGCATGTTCGAATGCGCCAGGCCGCAGCCGCGCTGATAGCCGTCGTGCAGCGACCGCCCGCCGGTGATCTCGTCGGCCATCGGCACGGGCATGAAGGTGATCGAGAGGGGCTCGGTCCGCACCGTTGCGACGGCCGCCGGTGAAGCGGCCTGCGGGGGCGTGGTGAAGCGTCGGATGATGTTCTTGAGGGCGTCGCTGGCGGCCATGTCGCCAGATACGAACAACCGCAGAGTCTTACAACGGCAGAGTCCGACGCCAAGTTACGTCGCTTACCTGACGCACTCGCCAGCCTCAGCGAAACAGCGCAGACTACTCCTGGTCGTGGATGCGGAGACTTCGATGGCCCGGTCGGCCTCAGACCTGCTTAGCCAGAACTACGGCCTGGTCGCCAAGGACCTGTTCACACCGTTGCTCGACGTCTTCGGCGCCGCGCGGGCGGCGTTCGACGGCGACGTGGAGAAAGCCGTCGTGCTGCTGGAGGTCGCGGTCCGCACCCTGCAGGATCCGAGCCTGACCGGCCTCGACCTCAAGACGGTGCTCAGCGGGACGATCGAAAGCTATCCGTCGCTCTCCACCAACATGCGCTCGATCGCCGATTCCAGCGGGATCCCCAAAGAGACCGTCCGCCGCAAGGTCGCCGCGCTCGTTGAGGAAGGCCTGATCCTGCGCCGGGGCAACAGCCTCTCCCTCAGCACGAAAGCCACGCCGGCGCTCACGCCTGTGCGCGAAGCGGTGCTGAAGCTCGCCGTGCGCAACTATGAGTCCGTCGCCGGGCTACAGAACAGAGACACCTAGCCCCACCCAGGTGACAGGAGCCCGGCGGGCGGGCAGAACACGGCCATGCCGTCAGGGGTGCTCTTCGTACACAACAATTTCCCGGCCCAGTTCCGGGATCTGGCCAACACGCTGCGGGCGCGGGGTGTGCCGTGCGCAGCCATTGGGGGCCCCAACGCGCCTGGGATCGATGGCATGGCCATAGGGCGCTACGGCATGCGGCGCGGCAGCACGCCGGGGATGCTTCCGCTGGCGGTCCGCGCCGAAGCCGACCTGATTCGCGCGGAAGGGGCGTTGCGCGTCGCCCGCACCATGAAGGAACGCGGCTTCGATCCCGCGGTGATCGTCGGCCATTCGGGGTGGGGCGAGACCATCCTGCTCGAGGAGGCGTTCCCCGAGGCGAAGATGGTGCTCTATCCGGAGTTCTTCTATCACAGCCGCGGCCTCGACATCGATTTCGACAGCGAATTCCTGCCGACCACGGATGAAGCCATCCTGCTCGGCAAGACCAAGAACGCGACCCCTGCCCTGGCGCTCACCGACGCCGACGTCATCGTCGCGCCCACCGAGTTCCAGGCCTCGCTCCTGCCCGCCGTCTTCCAGCCCCGGGTGCGGGTGATCCACGAGGGGATCGACGTCGACGCGATCCGTCCCGCGGCGGCCGCGCCGTTCGTGATCTCGGACGAGCTCACCATTGCGCCCGGGACGCCGGTGATCACCCACATCAACAACCAGCTGGAGCCGCTGCGGGGCCTGCACATCTTCGCCCGCGCCCTGCCCCGGCTGATGGCCGAGGTTCCCGACGCGCAGGTCCTGATATTCGGCCAGAGCCATGCGCGCCCCTATGGCGGCTCTCCGACCGACGGCCGGACCTGGCGGCAGGTCTGTTTCGAGGGGGTGGAGGTCGATCCGGCCCGGCTTCATTTCCTCGGCAAGACATCGCACGACCGGATGCTGGATGCGCTGCGGCTCTCAACCGCCCACGTCTACTACACCTACCCCTTCGTGCTTTCCTGGTCCCTGGTCGAGGCCATGGCCTGCGGCTGCTACGTCATCGCCTCCGACACGCCGCCGCTGCACGACGCGATCGAGGATGGCGTCAACGGCACGCTCCTGCCGTTCTTCGATGTGGACGCGCTCTCCGAGGCGATGATCGCCGCCTGCCGCAACCCGCAGGCCTCTGCGCCGCTGCGGGCTGCCGCGCGTGAAACCGCGGCCGCGAAGTTCTCTCGCCGGGAAGGGCGCGCGGCCTGGCTCGAGTTGCTGGGCGAAATGGGACTGCAGATCCCGCCGGCGCCCTAGCCGCAGCGCACTTCCTTGATCAGGCCGGTCTCGGCGTCGAAGAAGAAATTCAGCCGATCGGGGCTGAAATCCATGGTCACCGGACAGGTGGTGCAGGCTACCCGTTGCTTGGCGGGATCGATCGGGATGGGGATCTCGGTGCGCAGCTTGCCGACCAGGCCCTGGGCCTCGGCCGCGCCGCATCGGTCGCCGCTCGTGGGAACCGGCTCTGACGGCCGGGCCGCGACCGGTTCGGGACCGGAGGGTTCGGGCGCCTCGGTGGGCGAGCTTGAACAGGCCGCCAGCAGCAGCGCCAGGCCGACCGCCGCCGGGACCCTCACGCCTGCTTCTCCCAGCCACGGCCCTGCTGCTTCCAATAGGACACCGGATAGCCTTTCGCCTTCACGGCGCTCCACTGGGCGCGGGCCACCGCAAGCTGCGCCGTGTCGGCGCCGTCGAACAGCACCACGCAGCGGGCATATCCGGCAAGCTCTCCGGGATCGGCGCCGTCCACCAGGAACAGCGCATCCGCCCCGTTCGGGTTCTCTTCCCCCATGGTGAGCAGGATCGGCTGGCGCGCCGCTCCCGGCTCGTCGGCGGGGGCATGCGGCAGGAAGCTGTCGTCGCGGTAGCTCCACAGCCAGCCGTCCAGGTGGTCGATCCGCCCCGGCTCGCGAGTGCGGACCAGCGCCTTCCAGCCGCGCTGCAGGGTCTTTTCCAGCAGCTCAGGCAAGGCCTGGTCGAGGCCCGTCCGCTCCAGGTGGTAGAACCAGACCTCGCAGGCGGGCTCGGCCATGTCAGCCTTCGTACTTCTCCTGGACCATGCTGTTCAGCAGCCGCACGCCGAAGCCGGTCGCGCCGTCCGGGATGGTCGGCACGGAGGACGGCTTCTTCCAGGCGGTCGAGGCGATGTCCAGGTGGGCCCACGGCACGCCATTGGTGAAGCGCTGGATGAACAGGGCCGCGGTGATCGAGCCGCCCGGCCGGCCGCCGGTGTTCTTCACGTCGGCGATCATCGAGTCGATGTTCTTGTCGTACTGCGCCGGCAGCGGCATCCGCCACATCGGCTCGCCGTCCTTGGTCGCGGCGGCGATGAGGTTGGCGCCTAGCTCCTCGTCATTGGCGTAGCAGCCGGCGTAGTCGTTCCCGAGCGCGATGATGATCGCCCCGGTCAGCGTCGCCAGGTCGACCATGAATTTCGGCTTGAAGCGGTCCTGGCAGTACCAGATGGCGTCGGCCAGCACGAGGCGGCCCTCGGCGTCGGTGTTGATGATCTCGATGGTCTGGCCGGACATGGAGGTGACCACGTCGCCCGGCCGCTGGGCGTTGCCGTCCGGCATGTTCTCCACCAGGCCCAGGATGCCCACGGCGTTGACCTTGGCCTTGCGGCCGGCGAGCACATGCATCAGGCCGGCCACCGCGCCGGCGCCGCCCATGTCCCACTTCATGTCTTCCATGCCGTCGGCGGGCTTGATCGAGATGCCGCCGGTGTCGAAACAGACGCCCTTGCCGATGAAGGCGATGGGTTGCGCCGACTTGTCGGCCGCGCCGTTCCACTTGATCACCGCCAGCTGGCTCTCGCGAATGCTGCCCTGGCCGACGCCCAGCAGGCTGCCCATGCCAAGCTTCATCATCTCGGGCTCGCCGAGGATCTCGACCTCGAGGCCAAGGCTTTCCAGGGCCTTCACCCGGCGGGCGAACTCCGCCGGATAAAGCACGTTCGGCGGCTCGGAGACCAGGTCGCGGGTGAAGCTGACCGCATCGGCCAGCGCGGCGAGCGGCGCGAAATCGGCCAGCGCCGCGTCGACGTTCGGGGTGACGATCTGGGTCTTGATGACCGAGGGCTTCTTATCCTCGGGCTCCTTGGTCCGGTACTTGTCGAACCGGTAGCTGGCAAGACGCACGCCGAGCGCGGCGCGGGCGGCGTTCTTGCCGCCGCCGTTCGGCAGCTCGACGCGCAGTGTCGCGAGGCCCGAGGCCTTCACCGCCTGATAGGCGCTGGCCGCGGCATGCTCGGCGTCCATGGAGTCATAGGTGTCCTTCTTGCCGGCCCCCACCAGCACCAGCCGCGCGGCGTCCACGCCCGCGGGCGCCAGGATGTCGAGGGTCTGCCCTTTGGCGCCAGTGAAGCGGCTGGCGGCGGCAGCCTGGGCGGCGGCGCCTTCCAGGGTCGCGCCTTCGAACACAACGCGGGCCAGAGCGCTCTTGGCCGGCAGGGCGGCCGAGGCCGCGACGAACTCGATATCCATCCGAAACTCTCTGAAAAACGCTCAAACGGGGTCGGCGCTGGCGGCCGGCGGGGCATGCCCGGCGGTTGTCTGGCGCGGCGACGCATGGTTTAGAGCAGGACCGCGGCCGGGGCGCGGCAAAATTCCCGGGTGAGCCGTATTTCTTACCGATGCGCCTGATCGACCGTTACCTGCTTCGCCAGTTGCTTGGCCCAACGCTGCTCGCGACCGCGGCGTTGACGTCTGTCGCCTTGTTGAGTCAGAGCCTCTCGGGGCTCGACCTGATCGTCAACCAGCGCCAGAGCGCCTGGGTGTTCCTGAAGATCACTGTTCTCTACATGCCGCAGCTGATCAACATGATCATGCCGATCGCGCTCTTTGTCGCCGCGCTGGTGGCGTTGAACCGGCTGCACACCGAGCAGGAGATCGTGGTCTGTTTCGCCGGCGGGATGAGCCGCTGGCGGGTGATCTCGCCGGCCATGCGGCTGGCCGGGACCATCGCCTTCCTCGCCCTGGTGATGAACCTCTGGGTGCAGCCCGCGGCGTTCCGCGAACTGCGCCAGGAGCTCTTCCAGGTGCGGACCGACCTGGCCTCAAGCCTGGTGCGCGAAGGCGAGTTCACCGAGCCGGTCAAGGGCCTGACCGTCTACGCCCAAAGCGTCGACGGCAAGGGCGACCTGCACAACCTCTTCATCCACCAGACCAAGCCCGACGGCTCCGCGACGGTCTACATGGCCAACACGGGCCGCATCGCCAAACGCAACGGCCAGGCCGTTCTGGTGCTGCGGGACGGCTCGACTCAGGAGTTCTCCAACCGCGGCGTCCTGCAGTTCCTGACCTTCAACGAATATCCCTTCGAGCTGGGGACGCTCTCCAACTCGGCCGAGCTGATCCACTACAAGCCGTCGGATCGCTACCTCCACGAACTGATGATGCCCGACCTCCAGCAGGACTGGGAGCGGCGCAATCGCCTGAGCCTGCTGGCCGAGGGGCATGCCCGCCTCTCCTCGCCGCTCTACAACATCGCCTTCATGTCCATGGCGCTCTCCGCGATCCTCGGCGGCGGCTTCTCGCGGTTGGGCTATGGGCGTCGAATCGCCCTGATGGGCGCTGCGGCGGCGTTGGTGCGGATCGTCGGCTTCGGGGTGCAATCGGCCTGCGACGACAACGCCTGGCTCAACATCGCGCAATATCTCGTGCCGCTCGCCGCCACCGTCTTCGCGCTGCGCAGCGTCTTCCGTCAGCGGGTCAGCCGGTTCATCGACATGCATCGCCGCCCGGCCCGAATCGCACCGGTGGCCGCATGACCGGCTTCGGACGTATCGAGCTCTATGTGCTGGGCCGGATGCTGGCCGGCGTCGGCGCCGTGCTGGCGGTGATCACCTCGATGATCCTGCTGGTGCAGTTCGTCGAGCTCTCGCACTCGGTGGGCGTGCGCACCGATGTCGGTCCGGCGGACATCCTCGGGCTGACCCTGATGAAGTCGCCCTCGGTCATCCAGATCCTGCTGCCGTTCGTCTTCCTGGGCGGCGGCATCTACGCCTACGTCGGGATGAACCGGCAGAGCGAGCTGGTGGCCATGCGCGCTTCTGGCGTCTCGGCCTGGCGCTTCATCCTGCCGTCCGCCTTTGCGGCCTTTCTCCTGGGGGCCGTGGCGGTTGGGGCGCTGAACCCGATCGCAGCGGCGCTCGCCTCGCGCTTCGAGGTGGAGCGCGCCCGGATGATGGACAACTACCTCGGCGACGTCCCCAAGGACGTCTGGCTGCGCCAGGGCGACGAGCGCACCCAGATGGTGATCCACGCCAAGGCCCGCGACACGGTGGCCGGCGCCGTGCGGCTGCGGGGCGTCTCGATCTTCGTCTACCAGAAGAACAAGGCCGGCCAGCCGGAGTTCAAGCGCCGGCTCGAAGCCGCCCAGGCGACGCTGCGACCCGGGTTCTGGGACCTGCGCGACGTACGTGAAGCCGGCGCGGGCGAGAGCTCGGTGCGCTCCGACAGCCTGACGATCCGCTCGACGCTTGATTCGGAAGCCGCCGTCGAGCGCTTCGCCTCGCCCGAGGCGATCGCCTTCTGGAAGCTGCCGGCCGCGATCCGCGCCACCGAACAGGCGGGCTTCTCGGCCTCGGGCTACCGCCTGCGGTTCCAGCAGCTGTTGGCGACCCCTCTGCTCTTCGCGGCCATGTCCGTGCTGGCGGCCGCTTTCTCCCTGCGGCTCGCGCGGCTCGGCGGCCTGGCCGGGCTGGCTGGAGCCGGCGTCGGCCTCGGTTTTGTCGTCTTCTTCTTCAATCAGTTTTCCGGTGCGCTGGGCCGGGCCGACATCATTCCGCTCTTCGCGGCGGCCTGGGCGCCGGCTGTGGTGGCGCTTCTGTCGGGCCTCACCCTGCTCTGTTACACCGAAGACGGTTGAATCCTTCGCCTGCCGGGCTATGCAAGCCAACACGCCGCCCAACACGCCGCTTCGGCCGGCAGAGGGGAATTGAAAGTCAGATGAGTCCGCGTCGGCGACCGCCGTCTGCTGCCGCCAAGCGTGCGCTCCTCGCCACCGTGGCGATCGCCGTGCTGTGGCCTGTCGCCGCCGCCGCGCAGGTGCCCACGCCGGGCGTGCTCCAGCCCGGCAGCCCCCTGGTTCCGCGCGAACAACGCGGCCAGACCCTCGACAAGGCCCCGATTCCCACCACCACGCCCAAGCCAACCACGACGGTCAACGACGGCCTGGAGCCTGGCGAGCTCTACATGGAGGCCGACAACCTCACGCGCGACGACAAGAGCGGAATCACCACCGCCGAAGGCCACGTCGAGATGCGCTACGAGGGGCGCACGATCCGCGCCGACAAGGTGGTCTACACCGAGGGCCAGGAAGCCGGCATGGGCGTCATCCGCGCCTATGGCCACGTGGTCACCCTGAACGCCGACGGCACCTCGGAATACGCCGACGAACTGACCCTCGACGACAAGATGCGGGCGGGTGTGGCGCTGGGCTTCTCCGCGCGCCTGCAGCAGAACGTCAAGATCGCCGGCGCGAGCGCGGTGCGCCGCAACGAGAACGTCCAGGAACTCACCAAGGCGATCTTCACGCCCTGCCCGATCTGCGTCGGCGACACGCCCAAGACGCCGACCTGGTCGATCAGCGCCGACCATGTGGTGCAGGATAAGGCCAAGCGGGTCGTCTACTACCGCAACGCCCGCATCCACGTGCTGGGCGCCACGGTGCTCTTCCTGCCGGTGTTCTGGCACGCCGACCCGGAGGCCGAACGCGCCTCGGGCTTCCTGTCGCCGAACATCGGGGCTTCCGACCGCCGCGGCTTCTCGTACGAGCAGCCCTATCTGTGGGTCATCTCGCCCTATTCCGACCTGGTGGTCAGTCCCCAGTTCAACACCAAGGTCAATCCGTTCGTGAACGGCGAGGTGCGCAAGCGCTTCTATTCCGGCGACATCGACGCCCGCTTCGGCTTCACCCACGACCAGGATTTCGACGGCAAGGGCAACTCGTTCGGCGCCGACACCTGGCGCAGCTACGTCCTGGCCCAGGGCGTGTTCCGGCCGATTCCCAACTGGCGCCTCGGGTTCACCGCCGAGCGCACCTCCGACGACCTGATCTTCGACAAATATGAGATCGGCAAGGTCTACGAGGCCCGCGGGCCCTACGTCGCCGACGACCGTCGCCTGATCTCCCAGGTCTATGCGATCCGGCAGGATACGCAGTCCTATGTTTCGGCGGCGGCCTTCACCATCCAGGGCCTGCGCCCCGGCGACGTCGACCGCACGTTCCCGCTGGTCGCCCCCCTGGTGGAAGCCCACTACGACCCGAACATGGACGTGCTGGGCGGACGCCTGCGCATCAACGGAAGCGGCGTGGTGCTGACCCGCGATCAGTCTCCGGACAGCCTGGCGCTTCGCCTTCCCGGGCTCGACAGCCGTCGGGTCACCGCCCAGGCCGACTGGCGCCGCAGCTTCATCTCCTCCGCCGGCCTGCGGGTCGATCCCTTCGTCAACGTCCGCGTGGACGGCTACAGCCTGAGCGACCTCATAACGAGCACCGGCACGACGCCGGGCACGGCCACCACCACGTCGAAGTCCATCTCGCGCGGGCTGGCCGTCGCAGGCGCCGACATCTCCTATCCGATGTTCCGCCGCTGGCGCGACGCCACCGTGGTGATCGAGCCGCTGGTGCAGCTCGCTATTTCGCCGAACGCCCATCAGATCGTCATCGGCCACGATCCGATCACCAATGCGCCAGTCTACTTGAACGAGGACAGCGTCTCCTTCGAGTTCGACGAGACCAATCTCTTCCGGGCTAACAAATTCCCCGGGTACGACCTCTATGAGGACGGCGCCCGCCTCAACGTCGCCGGCCGCGCGTCGATCCTGTGGGACGGAGGCCGACGCGCCAGCTTCCTGGTCGGCCGCAGCTACCGCGATCAGACCAACGACGTCTTCGCCATTCGTTCGGGGCTGCGCACCAAGTCGTCCGACTGGATCGTCGCGGTCGACGCCCAGCCGATCACCGGCGTCTCAATGTTCACGCGCGCCCGCCTCGATTCGGACGATCTCTCGATCCACAGGCTCGAGGCCGGGGTGAACGTCTCCAACAAGTGGGGCTCAGGGTACGTCCGTTACCTGACCGACGACTTCAATGTGAACCTGACCAACCCGCTCGCCCCGACGTCGCCGAAGACCGAAAACCTCGACCTCGGCGGCGAAGTCTACTTTGGCAAGAACTGGGGCGTCAGCGCCTACGGCAACCGCGATATCGCGCAGAATGCCTGGGTGATCCGGGACGTTGGCGTCTTCTACCGCGACGATTGCACGCGGGTCGACGTCATTTACCGCAAGGAAGACACGGTTATTGGACGCCTCGGACCGACCTCTTCGATCAGCGTACGCCTAACCCTCGCCACATTGGGCGGACCACTTTATGGCAGATAGGAATGCCGGCCTTGCGAGGCCGCACGAAGGAATGAATTCATCCATGATGCTTGCGCGGAACGTCACGAGCCGAGGGGCGCGGGGCGCAGCCATCTTGGCGTTGCTGTTGGCGAGCGCCACGCCGGTCTGCGC
>JBOHKZ010000354.1:0-24317 GCA_050729355.1 Phenylobacterium sp.
GTCCAAGACCTCTGGATTTCGAAGATCGCCCTGGCGGCGCGCGCAGGAATCAGCCGGGCGGATGCCGTTCGGGGCTGGCAAAGGCTCGCACCTCGGGATGCCGGGGCGCCGGTTCAGCTTCCTCAGGCTGGCGCGCGGCCAGGGTTTGCAACGCCATGCCGATCCCGGCGGCGTCGAAAGCGGCCTTGAGGCGCCGATTGTATTCGCGCCCCACTCGCCATTGGGCCTGAGGCTCCGTCGTCACCCTCGCCTTCAGAGTCGCTCCCGCCGGTCCCAGTCTGTCGACCCCCAACACTTCGAACGGTCTGGTGATCGCGCTTCTGAAATCGGAATCGGCGCGCAGTTCATCGCCGACCTGCTGCATGACCCCCAGCGCGTGATCGAGGTCGCTCTCATAGTTCACGACGATCTCGAACAGGTACGAGGAGAAGATCTTGGTCCGATTGTGGATCACCTGCGCTTCCGAATAGGGGAAGATGTGCAAGGTGCCGTTCGCGCTGCGCAGGCGGATCGTCCGGACGGTCATCGTCTCCACCACGCCCGCCGCGTCGCCGATGCGCACATTGTCGCCGACCGAGACCACGTCCTCGGCGATCAGGAAGAGGCCGGTAAGGAAATCCTTGACGATGGTCTGCGCGCCGAAGCCCACGGCGATCCCGACCACACCGGCGCTGGCGAGGAGCGGCCCGACCTTCAGCCCCAGCTCCGACAAGAAGGTCAGCAGCCCGATCACCACCAGCACGCCTTGAGCCGAGCCGGTCAGGAGTGGACCGAGCGTCCGCAATTGAGCGGCGCGCCGGCGATTGCCGCTCCGGCTGGCGATGCCCTCGACCAAGCGCCTGATGAGGAACCCGGTCGCTTCTACGAGCGCAGTCGACAGCACGACGATGAGCGCCAGCCTCAACAGTCGAGCCCCTGCGCCGTCTGACAACCAGGCCCAGGGGTCGATGCCCCAGACGCTCATGACGACGAGCACGGCTCCCACCAGGATCAGGAGCCGCAACAATGCCCATGTGACGCCGGCTGCCTTGTGCTGGCCATGGCGGCGCTCTGCGGGCGCCCTGCCGTCCGATGGACCGAACCGCGCCAACCAGCGATCGAACAACCGTCGAAGCAGCCAGACCATCGCGAACCCAGACAGGACGACGGCGGCGGTGAGAAGCAGGTTCAGTCCCGCTTCGCGGGCGTCCAGGCGCAGCAGATTGCCCCAGGCCGAGCGCGCGAAGGTCGTCAGTTGCTCGGCAAGTGTGGGCTGGACCGCAGCCGCGGCCGAACGCGCCTGGGCCGCCGCTTGGACGGTCTGAGGTACAGGCATGGATTATCGCTCACGCTACGCCCCGGGTCTGCGAACGTGTCGACGATGCGGAAGTTCCTGGGATCAGCCCTTGGCGCGGGCTTCGCGGAAGGAAAGCAGCCGGCCATCCGCCTCGTCCCAAAGCGCAAGCCGGGCGCATCGGAAGCTCTCCCAGAGCCCGACCCGGCTCATCGGCTTGAGCTCCGGATGGTCATCCAGAACCTTGGGCAGCCGATAGAAGGGAATCCGGCTGGAGAGATGGTGCACGTGATGGATGCCGATGTTGGCTGTGAACCACCGCAGCACGGGCGGCAGGTCGTAGTGTGAGCTTCCGGCCAGGGCGGCCGTGTCACGCTTCCATTCGCCGGTCCGCGACCAGCTGGCGCCTTCGAACTGATGCTGGATGTAGAACAGCCAGACCCCGATGGTGGCGGCCAAGAGCATGGTCACGACGTTGACGATCAGTACGGGTGCGGCGCCGAACAGCCAGATGAGCGCTCCCAGGCCGACGGCTGCGGCGACGGCGTTGCCCATGACGCTGACCCAAGGCCGCCAGCCCTGGCGCATCATGCCGATCGGCAACCGCTGCATCAGGAAGAACACGAAAGCCGGACCGAGACCGAACATCACGAGGGGGTGGCGGTAGAGCCGATATCCGAACTGCCCCAGCGGGGACTTGGCGCGGTACTCGTCCAACGTCAGCATCTCGATTGCGCCGAGTCCGCGGCGATCCAGGTTTCCGGATGTGGCGTGATGGATCGCGTGGGTCTGGCGCCAGTAGTCGTACGGCGTCAACGTGAAGACCCCGATGATGCGGCCCACCCATTCGTTGGCCTGCTTCTCACCGAAGAATGAGCCATGCCCGCAATCGTGCTGGATCATGAACAGTCGAACGAGGAACAGGGCCGCCGGGACGGTCAACAGCAGGGCCGCCCACCACAGCCCCATGGCGTGCAGGCCCCAGGCGATCGCCCAGATGACCAGGAGCGGAACCGCCGTGATCACGATTTCCAGGATCGAACGCCCGGTCTTCGCCTCGCGATAGGGCGCAAGCTTCTTGGCCCAGGCTCCGGCGGATTGCAGATCGGCGGCCACGCTTGGGTTTTCGACAGTGTTCTTGGAAGCGATCACGGATACCCCGGAAAGAAGGTCTTGTTGCGACGTCATCGCTCAGCCCTGCCCCATGCGGATGGCTGCGGACCGCGCGTGCGCCGGCAGACCCTCTGCCTCGGCCAGCGCGATCGTGGCAGGCGCGAGCCGAGCGAACGCGGCTTCATCGCATTTCACGATCGAGGTCCGTTTGAGGAAGTCATAGAGCGAGAGCCCAGAGGAAAATCGCGCCGCCCGGCTGGTGGGCAGGACGTGATTGGAGCCTGCAACATAGTCCCCAATCGCTTCAGGCGCATGACGTCCCAGGAAGATTGCGCCAGCATGACGCACGCGATCAGCGAGACGATCCGGGGATTCGACTGCAAATTCCACGTGTTCGGGCGCGATCAGGTCCACTAGGCCTGGAGCCTCATCCAGCGGCGCGATCACCACCGCGCCGTGATCGCGCCAGGACGCGGCCGCGTCGACGCCGGTGGACAACGTCGCAAGCTGCTCCTGCACGGCGGCCTCCACCTTTGCGGCGAAAGTCTCGTCATCGGTGATCAGGATGGATTGGGCGGCTGGATCATGTTCGGCCTGAGACAACAGGTCCGCGGCGATCCACGCCGGTGTGTTGGCGCCGTCGGCGACCACCACGATCTCCGAAGGGCCGGCCAGGTTATCGATGCCGACCACGCCGTAGACACGGCGCTTGGCGGCCGTGACGAAGGCGTTGCCGGGTCCCACGATCTTGTCGACCGGTCGGATCGGCCCGGCCCCATAGGCAAGCGCGGCCACTGCCTGCGCCCCTCCGACACGCCAGATCTCCGTGACGCCGGCCGCCTTCGCCGCGGCTAGCACCGCGGGTTGCAGACGCCCCGGCGGCGTCACCATGGCGATCCGGCCGACGCCCGCCACCGCGGCCGGAACGGCGTTCATCAGCACTGTCGAAGGATAGGCCGCGCGACCGCCAGGCACATAGATTCCCACGGAGTCCAGCGGGCCCCAGCGCCAGCCAAGCTCCACGCCGGCCTCGTCGGTGAAGCGCAGGTCGGCGGGCCGCTGGCGGGCGTGATAGCTGCGGATGCGCTCGGCGGCGAAGGCGATGGCGTCCCGTACGGCAGGCGGGCAGGCCTGCGCGCCGGCCTCAATCTCCGCACTGCTGACCCTGATCGAGACTTCGTCCAGCTCGACGCGGTCGAACTCGCGGGCAAAGCGCAAGAGCGCCGCCAGTCCCTCGGCGCGCACCGCCGCCAGGACGTCGCGGACGACGGCGTCTACATCTTCGGGAGTCTCGCGACGCTCATCCACGAAGGCGGCGAACGCGGTGGCGAAGTGAGGGTCTGAGAAGTTGAAGCGGCGCATGGCGCGGGTTCTTTAGCGGCGCAGGGGCGCAAGCGCCATGGCGCCCGCTCTATTCGGCGTGAGTCGGAGTGCGCGGCGTCGGCCAGGGCTGGGAGACGTCAGCGAGCACCGCATCGATGCATTCGACCTCGACGCGCAGGTCACCCCCGCCGGCGCAACTGATGGTAATCGAGCCGCCGGGCGCTTCACCGGGCTCGAACGTCACCGCCAGGACCTCAAGCACGGCGTCCCGCGCGCCACGACGTATCTTGCGCGTCTGGACCTTCAGCACGCCGCCGAGCTGCAGGCCCGAGCGTACCCGCTGGCCGCCGCCGGCCTCCCAGCGATAGCGATTGAAGGCCACTGTCAGTCGCCGCGTCTTGGCCTCGTAGGAGATCTCGCCAACCTTCGCCACAGCGTCTTGCATGGCCGCCGAGATGATCGCCAGGTCCTCGGCGTCCTGGGCCAGCAGACGAAGCGGCGCGACCTTGCTCATCAGTCTTCTTCGCCCTCGCCGTCGCCCTTCAGACGACGGATCTGAGCCCCGCAGGCGCTGAGCTTCTCCTCAAGCCGCTCGAAGCCGCGGTCGAGGTGGTAGACCCGGTTGACTACCGTTTCGCCGCGCGCAGCCAAACCGGCGATCACCAGGCTCACCGAAGCCCGCAGATCCGTCGCCATCACCTGCGCGCCCTCGAGTGCGGCAACCCCGCGCACGCGCGCCTCGCCGCCTTGCACTGAGATGTCGGCCCCAAGACGCATGAGCTCCGGGGCGTGCATGAAACGGTTCTCGAAGATGGTCTCCTTGATCACGCTTTCGCCGTCCGCCAGCGTCATCAAGGCCATGAACTGGGCCTGCAGGTCGGTCGCAAAGCCCGGATAGACGCCGGTCTCGATCTCAACGGCTTTCAGAAGCGCGCCGTTGCGCCTCACCGTCAGGCCGTCGTTGTGCGGGATGACCTCGACGCCGGCCTCCACCATCTTGTCGACCAGCGCCTGGATGAAATCGACCCGGGTCCGCGTGAGCCGCACCTCGCCGCCCGCCATAGCCGCAGCCACCGCGTAGGTGCCGGTTTCGATACGATCCGCCATGACCGCATGTGTCGCGCCGTGCAGGCTGGTGACGCCCTCGATCGTGATCGTCGACGTTCCCGCGCCGCTGACCTTCGCGCCCATCTTGTTGAGGCAATCGGCGAGGTCGACCATTTCGGGCTCGCAGGCGCAGTTGGTCATCACCGTCTCACCGCGGGCCAGCACCGCGGCCAGCATGGCGTGCTCGGTCGCGCCCACGGAGTTGAACGGGAAGTCGATCTGACCGCCCTTCAGGCCCCCGGGCGCCTGCGCATAGACGTAGCCTTCGTGCAGGTCGATGCGTGCGCCCAGCGCCTCGAGCGCCTTCAGATGCAGGTCGACCGGTCGCGCCCCGATCGTGCAGCCGCCCGGCAGCGACACCTTCGCCTGACCGGTTCTGGCCAGCAGCGGCCCCAGCACGTTGAACGACGCCCGCATCTGCCGCACGAGGTCGTACGGCGCGAAGCCGCTGACGATCTCCTTGGTGCGCAACAGGGTCTCTGGCCCATCCTCGCCATCGGCCTCAACGACTTCGGTCCCGAGCCGCTGCAGGAGCCGTCCGAGGAATCGCGTGTCGGCCAGGCGAGGCATGTTGGTCAGCCGCAACGCCTCTTCAGTGAGCAGGCTCGCGGCCATCAGCTTGATGGCCGAGTTCTTGGCGCCGCTGATCGGGATCTCGCCCTTCAGCCGCGCGCCGCCGGTGATGGCGATGCGGTCCAATCCAAATCCTTCGAAACGGCCGCGCTTTGTCTAAAAAATCGCGGGGGCCAGCCCAGGTCCGCTATCTAGCGTGCGCCGAAAGCTCGCGCAAAGGCCGCTCAGGTTTCGCCCTCACTTTTGGAAATCGCCGTGCGCTTCGCCGGCGGCGTGGAGGCCTTGCGGCGCCGCAGGTTCGCCCGCAACGCCTGGGCGAGCTTTGTCTCGCGGTCCGAGGGCGGCTTGTTCGGGGGCTTGTTAGTTGGCGGCATGACCCAAGGGGTGCGGCGAGGCGTCCTGCCCGTCAAGAGCGACGAGCGCGGATTGGGGCTTCACGCGGGCCCCGGTGTTGGCTATAGCCCCGCCTCGCCTTTCGCCGCGATAGCTCAGTGGTAGAGCGCATCCTTGGTAAGGCTGAGGTCCAGGGTTCGAATCCCTGTCGTGGCACCACCTACCCTCGGGGAGTGAGATAGGACCTCATCTCACTCCCCAGGTTCTCCAGGCTGAACACCGGAATGGCGCCGGGGCGCTCAACGCCAGAACGCCCACCAGGGCTGCGGCCGCAATTCGCCCACCAGCCGATCGACATAAGCGTTATGCAACTCCATCGCGCTGACGCTGAGCGCGCGTTTGTCCTCGCATTTCTCGAGCTTCCCGGTCTGCCGGACGCCGAACACCTGGTAATCCGCCTCGCCAGCCTTTGAACCGGGCGGAAGCTCAGCGGCCTCGCACGGCTCCCGGACGAGGGGCGGAATCGGAACCTTCAGATTCGCCGCTGTAGCGGACACAGCCTGAATTTCCCGCGTAGAGGGGCGATGCGCACACGCCACGGAGGAACTGACCGTCAGGCACGTCAGCAGGAGTAGCGTTACGCGTCGCGCCGCGAATGTTGGCGACATGAATCTGGGTCCTCTCGTCAGTCTTGAGGTTGGCTGCCTTGGCCGTTGTCTCCACCTTGCCGACGGCGGCGGCTTCGCCCGCGCTGACCTTGGCCAACGCCTTTTCCGCCTTCGCCTGCACCTTGAGCGCTGGGCTCTGGAACGGCCCCCAGCCGATGACCCACAAGGCTACGACCGCGAGCACAAGAAGACCGACAAGGCCGGCGATGGCCTTCATGGCGAGTGTGGTCATGTGGCTTGTCCCTTGAAGACGGAGCCGACGAACCCGCCAAGCCCGCCACGCTCCTGGACTCGCTTCGCATACGCGTAGCCGACGAGGCATCCGCCCAGCAGCATCAGAAGGGTGAAGACAGCGAAGGCCAGTCGACCCAAGACCGTGTCCGTACTCATGTGCGGCTGGATGCCCTCCGCGAACTGCCGGACCTTCTCACCGCCGGCGCCGGCCGCGGCGATCGTCAGCCCCGCGCCTTCAGGCGTCTTCAATTGCGACTGCGCGGCTTCCGGCGCCTTGACGGCAGCGGCCGCCGGCAGGGGAGCAAGCACGATCGCCGCGGCCGGTGCGTCGCCAGCCATGGCCAGCGCCGCGGCGCGGACGTCGGCGACGCGGCGAGTCCAGCCGTTCTTGTTGGCGCCCCAGTTCTTCAGGCCCTTCATGAAGGCCAGCCGCCGGTCACAGAGGTGGTCGATTGCGGTCGCGGTATCTGCCTTGGCGATGGCGCCAAGGGTGATCAGGCCAATGACCCCGTCGACATTGCAGCCCAGGATCCGCTGCAGCTCCTTGATGGCCCTTCCCGGCCCGCTGTTGACCGAGAAGTCGAACACCGCCCAGTCGAGACCACTTGGCAGGTCGTCGCCGCGCACCGTGTCCCAGAATTGCCGCCGATAGACTTCGATCAGTTCAGGCCGCGTCAGTTCCCGAACGCTTCGCGCAGACAGTCCTTTGGATGCGCGGTAGACGTCATAGGTGCCCTGGGTCACACCCTTATTGGTAAGTCCGCCGGGATCGGCTTTGAGGGGCCGATCGGAGATGGCGCCTTCGATCCGAGCGAGCGGCGCGAGGAGCTTGGTGAAATTAGAAGCCGTCATTGCGCGCGATCACCTTGCCTATTCAGGGCGGCGCGCTGCAGCGGCCAACTTCGCCCAGTCCGTGACGGTCGCGCCCGCGAGATAAAGGGTGGCCATCACCACGTTCGCGCCGATCAGCGCCAAGCCGAGCCATCTGAGCGCGGAAGGGTCATCCAGGCGCCAGATGATCGCGCTGAGCCCGATGCTGTTCAGAAGGGTCACGGCAAAAGTGTAGATGCGCCGCCAGAGCCAGCGCACCTCAACGGGGGGTGACATCGGCGACCTCCTGGATGGAAAGGGGCGCTGCGGCCTCCAGATGGGCCAACCGCGACTGATTGGTCGCCCACACCTGTGCAAACGCCCAGGCCAGCAACGACAGCGCGATCGCCCAGAACCGGCTCTTGAGCCCTTCGACGGCCTTCAGCGTGCTCGACGCTGAGGTCCTGATCTCGCCAAGACGCTCCTCACAGCGGGATTCATGGTCGCTGAGGCGTTGCTCAAGTGAGGCGAGACGCTCCAATTGCAGGGTCATCTCAAGAGCCCCCCGGTTTGGAGAAATCGTGTGAGGCCTCGAAGCCGAGGCTAGTCGTCTTTCCTGTGCTGGTTTCGGCCTGCGCTCCGGTCTTTTGCTCACCCGTGAACAGGCTGATCGGCAAGCCGCTCAGCATCGCAACAACCTGCTGCGTGCACGCAACCTCCGCATCCGACGACTGCTCGATGTGCCGGATCAGCCCGTTGAACACCTCCGCGGTCTCAGGGTCCGCCGCATCGTCCACCGGATGCACCACGATCGCCGGCTTGTTCTGCCGCGCATCGTTGACCACCTGCCGGATAAAGGCCGGCAGCCGGTTCAGCGTCAGGCACGGCCGCCCGTCCAGTTCCCGCTCGCGCCGGATCGCCTCCGGCCATTGCTCGCCCAGCCTCGCGAATCGCAGATCGTCCAGCGCCTCGCGCCGGTTCTCCGCCTCCGCGTCCGCCGCCCGCTCGAACGCCTCACGGGCCTCTCTCAGGATCTCGTCATCGGACAAGGCTTTGGCCTCACATGAAAACGCCCGCACGAGCGAGCCCGGCGGGTGGAAAAGGCGGCCTCATCTGAAGCCAGGAACTGTTCGGAAGCGAAAACCGCGGCCTCACCGCGGCGCGTCAGGCGCACCAATCAACGCTGACAAAACTCTACCGAAAACGCGCGCGGGTGTCAAGAACAAAACGCGAACAATTCGCTATTCCACCACCGCCGGCTCCACCGTCTCGCCGGGCAGCTCCAGTTCGCAGACCAGGCCTTCGGGGCGCCAGTCGAAGCGGGTCTCGCCCTTCAGCGCGCCGCCCAGGGCGCGGGCCAGCATGGTGGCGCCCAGGCCCCGGCGCGTCGGCCGCACCACTACGGGGCCGCCGGTCTCCGCCCAGCGGATGGTCAAAGGTCCCCGCCCCTCGCGGGTCCACGAGACCACCACCTGGCCGCTCGGTGTCGAGAGCGCGCCATACTTGGCCGCGTTGGTGGCGAGCTCGTGCAGCGCCATGGCCAGCGCCTGGGCCGCGGCCGGCGGCAGGGCCACGTCCGCGCCGCGGATCGACACCCGGGCGGCCTCGCCGAGGCTGAAGGCCAGGAGCTCTTCCTCCACCAGCCGCCGCAGGTCCGCGCCCTCCCAGCGAGCCTCCGAAAGCAGCTGGTGCGCGCGCCCCAGCGCGGTGATCCGGCCCAGCAGCACCGTCTTCAACGCTTCCGGCGTCTCCGCCTTGGAGAGCTGCACAATGCTCTGCACCACCGCCAGCAGGTTGTTGGCCCGATGGTCGACCTCGCGGGCCAGCAGGCGCATGCGCTCTTCGCTGTCCTTGCGGTCGGTGATGTCCATCGCCACGCCGACGGCGCCGCGCGGCTGGCCGGCGTCGTTGAGCGCCAACTCGCCGCGCAGCAGCAGCCAGCGCACCTTGCCGTCCGGCCGGCGGATCCGGCATTCGACCTCGACGTTGCGCTCGCCCCGCCTGAAGACGTCGGTGGTGATCTTGCGGATCCGGTCCAGTTCACCCGGCAGGTAGAAGGTCTGAACCTCCTCGACCGTCAGGTGCCTGTCCGGCGCGACGCCCAGGATGGCGTTCAGTTCCGGGCCGTGGACGAGGCCTTGCTTCAGGTTGGACTGCCAGACCGCCAGGCGCCCGGCCTCCATGGCGATCCGCAGCCGGGCCGCCCATTGCGCGCGCTCGCTCTCCGCCGCCGCCCGCTGGGTGATGTCCTGCACCGTGCCGATGTACCGCGTGGCCCGCGTCACGCCGTCGACGGTTTCGAAGACCGCCCGCCCGTTCACGGCGATCCGTCGGCGCTCACCGGCCGGCGTGATGATCCGGTACTCATAGGCGCTGTCGTCGCGATGCGCCGGGTCGAGCGCGCGGCGGGTCTGCTCGCGGGTCTTCCTCAGGTCGCCGCGGTGGGTGATCTGCGCAATCATCCGCGGGGTCATGGGCTCGTCGGGGGAAAAGCCGCAGATTTCGCGGGCTTTCTCCGACAGGATCATCTCGCCTTTCGCGCGCCGCCACTCCCACACCCCGAGCCCGGCCACGGCGATGGCCATGTCCAGGCGGGCCTGGCTTTCCTTCAGGGCCGCCTCGCCGCTGGCGACCCTCGGCGCGGTGACGCGGAAAGCCTCCGCGAACGCGATGATCGCACTCGCCGCCGCGAAATAGAGGACCAGGCTGACGGCTTCCGCCGGCGTATCCAGCGCAAACGAGCGCGTAGGCGCCAGAACGATGTACCAGACCAGAAGGCCGCCCATCGCCATCAACAGGACGCCGCTCATCCAGCCCGCGAGGATGGTGGCCAGCAGGATCGCCGGGAAGAGCAGCGCGAAGGGGGTCACGCCAGGAATCGCGGCGTCGATACCCAGGCGAATGACGACCACGACCAGCAGCAGCACAAACGCCACCAGGAACCGCGTCAGCGGCTGGGGCGCCACGGCGTCCAGTCGCCGCGGAATATCCATCCTGCTCAAGCGGTCGAACACGCCGGTCCCCACTCTCTTGCCAATCATCTGGGCGCCGCCCCCACTCGCGGTCAAGCCCGGCGCCCCGGCGCGCACGCCTTGGCTTCGCCGCCTGCCCAAAAACCGTATCGACGGTTTCCGAACGTGGGTTTAACGGCGCCGTCACGTCGGCGTTGCGCCGGCTTTGGCCCAGCCTCGCGCCGCGCTAGCCTACCCGCCAGGAGACCTGCCGATGATCAAGCTCAGCTTCTGCCTGGTGCGCCTGCCCCATCTCAGCCGCGAGGCCTTCCAGGCCTACTGGCGCGAGACCCACGCGCCCCTGGTCGCCAGCGTCGCCGACGAGCTGCAGATCCGCCGCTACGTCCAGACCCACAGCCTGCCGCCCGAGGTCCAGCAGGGCCTGCGCACCAGCCGCGACGCGCCGCCGGAGTTCGACGGCGTCGCCGAGCTCTGGTTCGACAGCCTCGAGGCCATGGCCGCCAACGGCGCGCGGCCACAGGCCCAGGCCGCCGCAGCCCTCCTCCTGGAAGACGAACGCCGCTTCATCGACCTTGCGAAGTCGCCGCTGTGGTTCAGCCAGGAACACGTGATCGTCGGCTGACTCCGTCCCTGCGCCGCTAGCGCCTCGGCGCCGCCAGCGAATCCGCCACCACCCAGGCCGCGCCGATCAGGACCAGGTTCACGGCGTTCTCGCTCCAGACCCCATGATTGGACGGGTCGGCCAGCAGCATCGGCAGGTGCACCAGCGCGGTGAAGGATGCGTACATGGCGGCCAGCAGGATCGCGGCGAGGCGGGCCTGCACCTTGGCCAGGATCGCCAGGCCGGCCGCGATATGGCCGACCCCGGTCGCGTAGCCCCAGAACGTCTGTGACGGCGGCAGCCATGCCGGGACCAGCGGCGCGGTCAGGTTCATGAAGAAAAAGTGCGCCCCGCCGAACAGCACCGCGCAGATCCCGAACGCCATCTGCCCCAGCCGGGTCAGCCGCGCGGCGAGGGCCGGGTCGATTCTGGCATGGGCGGCAAAGACGATCAGCGCGCCCGCCGCGATCGCGAGCTGCTCGGCGAGGTTGCTGTAGGCGAGGTACTCGGCGTAGTGGCGCAGCACCACGCGGCCGTCCATCAGGATAACGACAAGCAGCGTGTAGTAGGCGGTGAGCGCCGCCGCGCCCCAGGCCACGGTCCGACGCCATTCGACGGCCGCGCCCGCGATCAGCATGAACGCGCCGGCCGCATAGGCCAGCGCCGTACGCTCCGGAAAGCCCTTGGGGACGGCCTGCCCCGGCAGGAAGTCACCCAGCGCCAGGCAGACCACGCCCAGCGCCATCACACCCAGGCCGTAGACCCGCCAGCCATGGAACCGGTTTGGCTCGTCGATTCCCATCCTCGACCCCCGCGACGCATGTCCCGAGGCTATCACGCAGGTCAGGAAATCCCGCCAGGCGGGCTCGGAACCGGGCCTTCGGACATCCGCCCAATCGCCCGATACCGGGCCTTCAAATGCCTCCAGAAAGTGGACCGCGGCCCCTGTGCGGGCCTTGCCGTCTTCAGGCGCCTCTTTTCCCCGTCTAGGGCATTCACCCTAGAGACCATCGCCCAAACAGCCACGAGGCTCTCTGGACTACCCGACTCACTGGAGGGGCTCCTCGTGACAATCATCTCTACTCGCCGACTTTCGTTGTTCGCTGCCGGGGCGTCCCTGGCCCTCCTGGCCGCCGCGCCCGCGGCTGCGCAGGAGTCGCTCTGGAACGGCTGGTACCTGGGCGCGAACGCCGGCGCTTCCTGGGGCGACAATAAGCTTTCGCGGGAAGTAGCTGGCGCCGGCGGCGCCATTGTTATCCCGCAAGTCGACATCACCAGAATCAACGGTGGTAGCACCAGCGGATCGAACAAGACCGAGTTCACCGGCGGCATCGAGGGTGGCTACAACTACCATGAAGGCAACTGGCTGTTCGGCATCGAGGCCGATTGGATCTACCTCAAGAGCGACAGCCGGCGGACGAACGCCTTCACCTCGGCCGTCACCCTGCCGATCGTCCCGCCGGTTCCGCCGGTTAGCTATTCGATCAGCTCGCGGGCCGAGACGAACGACTGGATGGTCTCTCTCCGGCCGCGTCTCGGCTGGGTCTCCGGATCCGGACAATTCCTCGTCTACGCCACCGGCGGCGTCGCCTGGGCCGACATCAAGTCGAGGCTCGAGTACGCCGATACCCGCAGTGCGGCCGACGCCTTCGCAACGTCGAAGAGCAAGACCAAGACCGGCTGGATCGCCGGTGCGGGCCTCGGATACGCGATCAACCAGAATTGGTCGGTCAAGGGCGAGTGGCTCTACGCGGACTTCGGCAGCGTCCGGACCACTGCGGTAAGCGCCAACGGCTTCGCGTCGCTGACGTCAAAGGCCGAGGTCAAGACCAACATCGCGCGCATCGGGGTCGACTACAGGTTCGCCCCGCCGCCGCCTCCGCCGCCGCCTCCGCCTCCACCCCCGCCTCCGCCTCCTCCGCCGCCGCCTCCGGAGCCTCCGCCTCCGCCGCCGCCGGCCTATGAGGCCAAGCAGTTCATCGTCTACTTCCCGTTCGATCAGTTCATCCTGACGCCGGAAGCCCAGTCGGTGGTTCAAGAGGCCGCCAGCTACGCGACCGCTGGACACGCCACCAAGTTGACGGTCGTCGGGAACACCGACACCTCCGGTTCGCCGGCCTACAACGTCCGTCTGTCAGAACGCCGCGCCAAGGCCGTTGCTGACGCCCTGGTCGGCCTGGGCGTCGCCCAGACTGCCCTGTCGGTCGACTGGAAGGGTGAAACCAACCCGGCAGTCGCCACCGGCGACGGTGTGAAGGAACCGCTGAACCGCCGTTCGACGATCGACATCAGCTTCTGACTTTGCCCTCTGAGCTGCGTTGAGAGTCGCAGGAGCCCGGCCGAAAGGCCGGGCTCTTCGCGTATGCGCTCGCGCGCCGGCTCTCCCTACCCCATCCACCCGAGCCCTGTTGCGCCCGGCCTGCGCACACCCGGGCGCCTGAGCGTCACCCCGCCGTGCCGGTTCGCGGCGAACTCGCCGAAGGCGTCGGCGCCATGACTCATCTCGTCGTGCATGGGCCCGCCATAGCTGCGCGTCGCCCTCACCCAGCGTTTGCGATAGCCGCGCAGCCGCTCCAGGCCGCCGGCGCATTTCTCGGCGTCGAACCAGGTCATCGGAATCATCAGCCGCCCGGCGTTGATCCGCTCCTCGGGATCCATCGCCGCCCCCACTGAGATCGGCCAGACCCCCAGCGTGCCCAGGGTCTCGTATCGCGAGCGTCCCGCGGCCCCGAGCTCACGCACCATCACGTCGTGCGGCAGGTGGTGTGTTCCATAGACGTACGGTTTTCCGGCGATGGCCTGCCGCGCCACCTCCTGCAGCCCCTCCCCGGAAGTCTCGTAATAGTCGATGGCCCGCACCTCACGGCCCGCCTGCTGGAAGAACCAGACCGCCGTATAGTCGTCGATCCCCAGGTCCCAGGCGGTCTCGACCTTCAATGCCGGGTCATAGGGCACGCGCCCGATCCGTCCCGCCCGCTCCGCCTCGCCCAGCAGGGTGGCGTAGTAGGCGCCGGGCGCGGCGGCGTCGAAATCCACCAGGTACTCCGAAGCAAACCGCGCCTGGCCCTCCTCGACGCTGCCCAGTTCGGCGATCATCTCCGCCCGCTCGCGGTCCAGCAGATCCTTCGTGAACACATCCGTCTCCGTCGCCGGCGATTTCTGGGTGAACCACTCGTCGGACCGCAACGCCCGGCTCTCGAACGCCCGCGTCGCGTGCCCTCGCCCGCGCGGCGTCCAAAGGAAGATCGCCCAGCCGCCGTTCTCCGCCAGGATCGGCCGGATGAACGTCCAGGCCTCAGGCTTGGCCAGCGACCACTCCGAGAACACCACGCCCAGCGGCGAAGACCCCATCAGCGCGTTGTAATTGTCCGATCCGGTGACCTGCCAGGTCGAGCCGTTGGTCAGCTTCAGCCGCATGTCGCCGCTGTGCCGTTCGCACCGCATTTCCGGAGGAAACGCCTCCTCGATGCGGCGCTTGCCGGTGTGCGGATTGATCGCCTCCCAGATCGCCTTGCGGCCCTGGCTCGCCTCGGGCAGCAGGTGCCAGTAACTGCCCACCTTGCTCGACGCCGCTGCGGCCGCCCAGTGCAGCGCGACTTCGTCCTTGCCCCACCGCCGGTGCGCCACCACGTCGGCGCGCGTGCCGCCGTCCACCAGATAGGCCCAGAGCTCGTTCTGATAGGGCCTGGGCTTCCAGGTCAGCGGCAGCCGCAGGACCTGCGCCTCGGGCTCCGCCGCGCCCTTCTTCCGTCGTCCGGGTTTGCGAGGCGCCTCGGGTCCCGAACTCACCGCTTGTGCTCCTCGCCGTCGGGCAGGATCTCACGCGTATAGGCGCTGCCGTCGGGGCGGTAGGCGGTCTCGAACCGGCGGACTTCGATGATCAGCCGCCGAGGTTCGCCCTCGGGTTCCCCGTCGTCGCCGGGCCTGGAGCCATAGCGCTTCGGGGCGGCCTTGCTCGCGTGCCATTGCAGCGCGCCGACGTGCAGCCGGTCTCGTTGCACGGTCGCCGCCGTCGCTTCCTCGGCCACGACCAGCACCTTGTCGGCCCGCAGGTCGGCGGCGATCTCCCGGGCCTGGGCGAAATCCTCGGCGAAATCGGGGTGCTTGCGCAGCCACTGATAGAGCGTGTCGTAGCTCGGCAGCCCGTCGGTGTTGGCGATCTTGTACCAGACGTCGCCCCGCGCGATCCGCTGGCAGATCCGCGCGGTCACCTTCTTCGAATAGCGCACGTGCATCACCGATCCATCGGCGTTAGGCGTCTTGCGCGCCGGCCGGACCGGCGGCGACTTGGACGATGACTTCTGTGGCATCGGCTATCCTCTCGACCCGAAGGCATGGTTGTCCGGTCACCACGGCGTGTGCTGTGGACTGGCCGGAACGGTGTTACGAAACAGGCGTTTAGCCCGCGGGCGACGCTCACCTCGGGCGCCGTGTTCAGGCTGGAAGGCCATGGATAGGATTTCCGAGATCATCTCCGGCTGGCGCGAACGCTGCGCCTGGCTGGAGCTGCAGGCCGAAGACCTCGAGGCGCGCAGAACGGTGCTCACCTGCGATGGCAAGGACGTCACCGCCCTTCAGGCCAGCAACCTCCGAAGTCTGATCTCCAACATGCGCGAGATCATCGCGTGGCGCGATCGCCGTCGCTCTCGCCGCCTCCCACGCTCCGCCCACCGGGGCTGAAGTCGCCGCCTAGCGCGCCCGCGCCACGATGTCCCCGCGCTTCAGATCCGGGCGGACCTTCACGACGTAGTGTGGCGCAGCGTCCGCCGGTCCGCGACGGCCGGAGAAGACGTCGGTGGGGATCGGGTCCTTCAGCACATAGTCGTACGGAGCCTTGTCCTCCGCACGTTGATACCGCAGGCCCGAGAGCCGGATGATCCGCTCGGGTTTCGACCACCGGCCCGAGGTGGGCTCCGTCCACTCGGGCACGAGCCAAAGCACGCCGTCGATCTCCAGCGTGTCGCAAATCAGTTGTTCCCAGCCGCAGGTCACCTGCGTCCTGTAGAGCTTCATCCCAGGCCGCCCGTACGCAATTCCTCAGTCTCGCCGCCCGGCTGCGATCTCGAATCGCCGCCGCCCAGCCTTCCTCGAATTGTCAGGGCATCCGCTGTTGCGGTCCAGTTAGCGAACCCGCGACACCCCGCCGTGCGGGACGATCATCGACGGTGCGAAACGCCAACGCGCCCAGCATTCCGCCGAAGCCAGGCCGCAGCTATGATCTTTCCATGTGGTGGCGCAAAACCGAGAAGCCTCTTCGCGCGCAGCTCCTGGACGCGCAGTCCAAGCTGCAACGGCAGATTCAGATCATGAGCACCGGCACGATCCGTGGGTTTGGCTACCAGCCGGGTTCCAAGGAAGGGCTCCAGGCGCGATTGTGCGAGATCGATCGGGCCCTCGCCAACCTCGGACCAGGCAATGACCACCGGGTGTCGAAGCCAAGCCCGAGACCAGGACGGAAAGCGTCCCCCTGACGCCATCAGCCTCGCCGTCACCGCCGCGATCCGCCCCAAGGCTCGCCTTGGCCAGGGCGACGGCGCACTCATCAACGCTACAGCAACTCTATCAGGAACGCGCGATCTGGGCAAGAACAAATCACGAACAACTAGCGCCCTGTGGCGAGCAGGAGATCCAGGCCCACCTTGAGGACCGCCTCCATCCGGCCCGCGTCCCGGTCGCCGCCGGCCGCCTCGCGGGGCGTGAGTTCCTGGCCGCAGATCAGGTCGCAGGCTGTGACCAGGTCGCCCTGGCCAAACAGGGCCTGGCGGCTGGCCGCGAGTTGGGCCTGCGCCTGCCGTCGCCCGTCCGCCATTTTCAGCAGCAGGCCCAGCGACGGACCGCCCGCCCCGCCCGATCCCGGCGCGAGTTCCAAGGTCGAGCCGATCTTCGCCTGCGCCCCCGCCCGTCGGTAGCACGCGCCGTAGCGCTCCCCCGCCAGCCGCTGACGCTCGCTGATCTTGCCCTTGGCGGACAGCCACTCCAGGCCGGATCGCCGATGATACGGCGTGGCGCGCCCAGCCCGGTCGGCCGGCTCACGTTCGATCGCCGCCCCGCGCGCCTGCGACAGCGCCACGGTCTCCTCGACGCCGTCGGCCACCGCCCGCGCCTCCGTTCGGTCCCGCTCGCGCGCCTCCAGGATCTTCAGCCGCTCACGCATGGCGCGCGCGGGGTCATAGGCCCGGCCCATAGGTCCTCCACTCGAATGCTCGTGAAACTTCAGGGACGTCCGCGCGCCACGACGGCGTCGGCCAACCGGTAGACCGCCTCGCCCGCGGCCTTGTCCCCCTCAATCACCACCAGGCCGGCCGCCGTGTGCGCCAGCAGTTCGCGCAGGAACCCCGGCCGTTCGTTCGGCGCCCGGCGGCTGAGCGCGCCGGCGACCATGGCCGCCGCGTCCTCGCCCTCCCGGCTCATCGGGATCTCTCCGGCAACGCCGGATAGCCGCCCTGCGCCATTACAGCCGTCACATGCAGCTCATGGCGCGCGAACCGCGGCCGCATCGGATCGGGGCCGGCGCCGGGTCTGGCCAGGAACAGCCGCTCGAACCGGGCGGCCGTCGTCTCGGGCAACTGGAGCGACACGCGCGCCTGCGGCGGCGGCACGCCCTCATAACGCAGCGTCGCGTAGCTGGCGCTGGTCGGGATTTGCGGATGCGGTAAGGAACTGGGCATTCCTGGAATGTATAAAATCTACTGCGATTGCGCAAGGCCATTCTGTAGAATATGTACTGTTATACACACCCATCGAGACTCCCATGGACGAGCCCTTTCAACGCCTGCGCGAAGCCCGCATCGCCAAGGGCTTCGAGACTGCCGCCGCCGCGGCCGACGCCTTCGGCTGGAACCGCAACACGTTCGCCTCGAATGAGAACGGCAACGCGCCCTTCTCCTATCGCAAGGCCAAGGACTACGCCGCCGCCCTGGGCGTACGGCCCGAGTGGCTCTACGACGCGTCCGGCCCCATGCGCCCGACGGCGGAGCCGGGTTTCGTCCGGATCATTGGCAACGTCGGAGCCAATCCCGAGGGCCTGGTGCTCTACGCCACGGGAGACGAGGCGAGCGACCTGGCGCCGATCCCTCCTGGGGGCACCGAGATGGCGGTCGCGCTGCGCGTCGTCGGCCACTCCATGCACGGCGTCGCCGACGACGGCGCCCTGATCTATTTCGAGGACCAGCGCACCCCGCCGACGCCCGACATGCTGGGTCACATCGTGGTCGTCGAGATCGACACCGACGAGGTTCTGGTCAAGCGCCTGCTGCGCGGCTCGCGCGCCGGCCGCTTCGATCTGGAGAGCGTCGCCGGCCCCACCCGCCACGACGCCCGCATCCGCTGGGCGGCTCACATCACTGCGATCATCCCGCCCTATCAGGCGCGCCGGGTGATCCGCGGCGCGGCCTGACCGCACGCGGCCTACAGCTACACCCGAATCGATGACTGTAACTATTATACACCACTGGACCTGGCCGCCGGAGCCGCCTTAACTGCTCCCGCATGTGCAACGAATTCCGCTTCAAGCAGGGCCTCGACAAGATCGCCGAGGAGTTTAGCCATCTCCACCTGCCGATCCATTGGGCGGGCGGCGCGCCGAACCTGGAGCCGCGCGACTCCATCCGCCCCACCGATCCGGCCTCCATCGTGATCGGGACGGCGGACGGCCCTGAACTCAAGCAACTCCGCTGGGGCTTTCCGCGCGACAAGGGCGGGCCCCTGATCAACTTCCGCTCCGAGGATCGCCGCTTCCCGGTCGGCCGCTGCCTGGTCCTGGCCGACGGCTTCTACGAGTTCACGGGCCCAAAGGCCCCGAAGTCAAAATGGCTGTTCACCGCCGCGGACGGGGACCTCTTCGCCATCGCCGGTCTCGTCCGCGACGACCGCTTCACCATGCTCACGTGCGAGCCCGGCCCCGACATCGCCCCCTACCACAACCGCCAGATCGTCATCCTGCCCCGCGACCAGTGGAGCGCCTGGCTCGGCCCCGCCGTCGCCCAGCCGCCCATCGCGCCCCTCCCCGCCGGCAGCCTTAGGGTCGAGCAGATCCGCTAACGGGTTTGGAGTCGGGTTAGCGGCGGCCAGCGGACGCCCAATTCTATGTCCCCGCCGGACCGTTGTCTTCAGATTCAAGCCATCTTTGTACACATCGACCGCGCGCAACTAATGACGGTATGGCCGTTCGTGGGGGCATTGATTCAAAAAGCGATCTTGCCTCGACCAGCGCACCCATTCTGTAGAGGGTGACAGCCAGCGCTGCCAAACTAGGGCTCCGCCAAGCCCGGTCGCCTCCCCTCCCATACCACTTGGCCGCTTGGTCTTCGAGCGTCCGTACCTTGTCGAACTGCGGCAACCCATAAGCCTCCACAGCGGCGGTCAGCTCCGCCGGCCCGTTGGGAGCATTGCGCCACCACTTGTCGTATCCGTCGACCAACTGGCCGATGCGCCATGAAACCGGCGACATGAAGATTGGTTCTTCACAGGGGATGGCCTGAAGAATTGCCTCTGTCTCCAGGTCCTTCATCTGGACATTCGCCGTCACACCCGCGACCCAGCTGACCTGCAGATTGATGCACTCCCACAGCGATCCGCGGACGCGAATCCAATCGTCGCCTTCCCGCCGAAATCCTAGGGGTTGAAGGAGCCTGTCGAGCGCCTTCGCATACGATGGAGCGCTCATATGAAATCGGCGGGATTGTAGTAAATCACCCGCGTCTTGTTGCCGGTCCCCTTCTCATATTTCCGGACGGCCCGAGCGCCCGTACGCTTTCCTGTCGCCGTATTTGGCTTCAACTCCCTTTGAAAGCGCTCCTCCGGATACGCCGGTTTTCGCGCCGGCGCTCCGACGTCCGGCTTCAACTTGCGGGGTCCCAATTGGCGAACTTCGGGTTCGTAGTCCCATCCTGGTTTCTGGGCCAATCGCTCCTTCAATGCATTGTGCGCCCGCCGCCCCGCCCGCGTCGCCCAGTTATCCCCAACACGGACGTAAGGCTCGCGTCCGAGGAAATTGGCGATACCTCGCTCCAACCCGGGCGCAGCCTCGCCAAGAATCCATCCTCCCGCGGCCTCGAGACCCATGATCGCGAGCGGCGCGGCGAGGGCCGGCGTTGCGAACCAGCTGTTGTGGATATCGATCTGCCGGGCGGTCTTCGAGAATGCCGCCTGCTGCCGGCGAAGCTCCGCTAGTTCTTGATCCGACGGCAGGTCCGCTTTCAGCTTCCCATATTCGACCGCATCGCTGCTTCGTCGTGCAGCGCGACGGTCGGCCGTGTTCGCAATGATCGCGACACGAGGCGCGCGCGTTTGGCTTGGACCTGCCATGGGCCGGGTCCCGTTCGCCGCACGGCTAGCTCGGTGATCGAGAACTCCCGCGCCTAGCGCAAGAACATCTCGCGGCGTCGCCGCCGCGAGGTTCTCGCCCGCCCTCGTCGCCGCTGCCCAAGCCTCATGACCCGCCACTTTGGCCTCATGCCCTAGCTGCGCAACCTGCCGACGCCGACGCTCCATGAACTCCGCCACGCTTTCGCCCACAGCGCCGCGCGCTAGCTGATATCCAGCCATGCCATTCGCCCCTCATTCTGAATCCCGATGCCGCGGCGCAAACCAAGCGCGCACACGTCCCCACCAAAGAGCCCTCACCATGATTGATAAGCCGCCCAGAATCAAGAACAAACCAGGAACATACATGAAGGTATGAACCGATCCGTCGCCGCGGATTCGTTGGATTAGCCAATTTCCTCAGCGTAGAGTACGGCGACCCACGCCGGGAGACTGGGCGCGACGTCGGTCGCCTGGCCCTTGACGAAGGTGATCAGCCGCCGCGGCGGCGCGCCAATCACGCTGTTGTCGAAGACGAAGGCTCGATCCGCCATGCGCACGGCCTCGCGGATCAGCGGCTGGTTCCGCTCATAGCGCCCGCGGATGTTGGCTTCCGGGACGGGATGCCCGCCCCTCGCCTCACGCGCCGCGACGCGCGCCACCGCGTCGTCGGCGCTCTCGACGTTCACGTGATAGACGAACACCCGGTAGCCCAGCGCCTTGGCCTGCCGGATCAGGTCCAGCTTCGACGGGTGCGAGAAGGTGGACTCGGTCACCAGGCTTTCGCCGGCCGACATCAGGGCGTCCCGCCGCGCGTTCGCGAGACTTTGCCCCAACTCGGCCTCTTCGCGGGACTCGGCGTGCCGGCCCAGCGCCTCGGAGCTGAGTTGGTCGGCGTTCACGAACGGCGCCTTGGCGAGTTGCCGGACGCGCGCTTCGTAGAGGGTTGTCTTGCCGGCCCCGTTCGGCCCGGCCAGGATGTGGAGGATCGGCGACCCCGTCGCCATCCGATCAGCCGACCCGCTTCAGGCGGCCGGAGGCCATCCGCCTCACCAGCCGTCCCTTGCCGTCGCGCCCGACCGCGCCTTCCGCTGCGCCCAGGGCCGCGTAGTGCGCCTTCAGGTCCGCGCTGGGATTGTCGAACTCGGCGCCGAAGGCGTCCATCACCGCATCCTGCTCGGCGACCGGCAGGTCTTCGAGCCTCAGATGCCCATCCAGCGCCTGGCGCACCTTATCGATGCCGAAGCCCGGGGTGTTCTCGACGGCCCGGCCGAGCCTCGCCCAGTATTCCACCTGCGCGCCGACCGAGCGATGCACGACCTCGGCCTCGCGGCGCGCCTGGTCCACGAAGTCGCCCGACAATTTCACCGAAGCAAAGTTGGAAGCCATGCGGCAATCTCCTTAGGTAGCAAAATGCCACCTAAGGCGCGAAATTGCAAGATTTCGCTGCGTTGCTCAGGTCGCCGTTAAGGCAGGTCCTCGGCGAGGATGGCCATTTCGAACATGAACGAGCCGTCGTCGTCCTCGTCCTCGAACACCACGCCCACAAACTCTTCGCCGACGTAGACCTCGGCGGAGTCCTTCTGCTTGGGACGGGGAACCAGGTTGATACGGGCGTTGGCGAAAGTCCCCCGCAGGTGACCTTCGATCTTGCGGATCATCTTTTCGTCCACGCCCAGCGCTCCTCGGTGGTTCAGCGGCCGATACCTAACCGGTCACGACCAATCCGAAAACCTTAGATGACGTAATCGTACACAACGTCGGCCAGGGTGTGGTCCATACTCCGCGCCGGCTCCTCGCAGGTCGGGCAGTTGACCAGTCGCGCCGGCACGCCGGCGGCCGTGCATCCAGCCGGCACATCCTTCAGCACCACCGAGCCGGAGGCGATCTTGGCGTAGTCGCCGATCGAGATGTTGCCGAGCACCTTGGCGCCCGCGCCCAGCAGGACGCCCTTGCCGATCTTCGGGTGCCGGTCGCCGCGCTCGGCGCCGGTGCCGCCCAGCGTCACGCCTTGCAGCATCGAGACCTCGTCGCCGATCACCGCGGTTTCGCCGATCACGATGCCGGTGCCGTGGTCGACGAAGACGCCCCGGCCGATCTTGGTCGCCGGGTGGATGTCGACCTGGAAGAGTTCGCTCATCCGGCTCTGCAGGTAGAAGGCCAGCGTCTCGCGCTCCTCTCCCCACAGCCAGTGGGCGACCCGCTGGGTCTGCAGCGCCAGGAAGCCTTTGAAGAACAGGAACGGCTGGACGTAGCCCTTGCAGGCCGGGTCGCGCTCGAACACCGCCTTCAGGTCGGCCTCGGCGATCTCCACCAGGGTCGGGTCGCTTTCGTAGGCCTCCTCGCAGATGTCGCGCAGGCTCATGGCCCGCAGTTCCTGGTCGCCCAGCTTGCGCGCCAGCTGGTAGCTCAGCGCACTAGAAAGCGATTTGTGGTTCAGGATCACCGCGGCCAGGAGGCTCGCGAGCGCGGCCTCGGTCTTGGCCGCCGCATAAGCTTCGTTCCGCAGCGCGGCCCAGACGGGCGGCGCATTGGCCGGGTCGATTACTTCAAGCCGTTGCTGGCTCATCGGTTCCTCCCGCCCCATGAGGCGTCTCCCCTAACCTAGCATGGCGCGGGCAAGTGCGCCCGGCAAAGCTCCCTCCCGAGCCATGTGGTAGCCCCGAAGCAGCATCGCAACCGTCAGCATATCCGGCATCTGCCCGGCCACCGCGGCGTCCAACACTTCGCGGAACGGCGCGCGGACGAGCGCGATCGCCTCGGTCTCGTCGGCGTCGCGCACCTCAGTCGCCTCCGAAAGCCCCAGCGCCAGGTAGCCGACCATCCGCTCGTCGGTCACCGAGTTGGAGAGCTGCGTCCGCAGCACCTCGCGCCAATCCGCGGCGGCCAGGCCGGTCTCTTCGGCAAGCTCCCGCTTGGCGCCTTCCAGCGGATCCTCGTCGAGGGGCGCGCCGCCCTCGGGAATCTCCCAGCTGTAGTCGGCGTGGGGGAACCGGTGCTGGCCCACCAGGGTCACTGTCCCGTCGTCGTGGATCGGCAGGACGGCGACCGCCAGGTTCTTGAAATGCACCATGCCATATCGCGCCGGCCGGCCTGTCGGCGCGATCGCCTCCTGATCGGTGACGCGGATCCAGGCGCTCTCGAACGCGAGCCGGGCGGCGCCGGGCCTCCAGGGGGTCCCGTGCGGCCGCAGCCAGGCAGGTTTCTCGGTCATCGATCGGGGCTCGCCTTGCCGTTCGCGTGGGCGCACTCATAAAACACACCCCACTGTATTGGCTTCCTTAAAGGACAGCGCCCATGCCGGAACGCGTTGCGACCGTCGCCCTGCCGCCTGCCCCCGAGTTCGGCGCGCCCGTCGCCCAGCACCCGGCGCCCGACGTCCTGCGTTTCCTGGCGCTTCGACGCTCGACTTCGGCCGTCACGCTCGCCGAACCGGCGCCTGACGCCCAAGAGTTCGACGCCTTGCTGCGCCTGGCCACGCGAGTGCCCGACCATGGCAAGCTCGCGCCCTGGCGTTTCGTCATTCTGGAGGGCGTTGGAAAGGCGGCGTTCGCCGGCAAGCTCGAGGCCCTGGCGCTGTCGCGCGGCGACCAGACCGCGGCGGCTAAGCTCGCCAAGCTGAAGATCCCGCCGCTCTGCGTGGCAGTCATCTCCTCCCCGAAGGAGGGTTCGATCCCGGAGTGGGAGCAGCGGCTGTCGGCGGGCGCGGTCTGCACCACTCTGCTCTACGCCGCCTTGGCGATGGGCTACGGCGGCAACTGGATCACCGACTGGTACGCCTACGACCCGGACGCCGGCGCGATCCTCGGCCTGCAAGGGTCTGAAAAGGTGGCGGGTTTTGTGCTCCTTGGCACGCCGCGCGAACCGCCCATGGAACGCGAACGCCCCAACCTCGCGCCCCTCGTCACCCGGTGGAAAGCCTAGTCTGGCGCTCGCGGAATTGGCCTGAGCCGGCGCGCTATCCGCCAGAAACACAACGGCCGGACGACGCGTCGCGCCGTCCGGCC